>NZ_JBIMBV010000003.1:0-259628 GCF_048551735.1 Acinetobacter legionensis | reverse complement strand
AAAGCGTTAGATTGGCTTACACCATTAGAGAAATTTGCTCAGCTTGTTGATTATCATAAGACTTTTCAAACTGTCGCACCTCATGTTTGAATTCGCCATGCCTATTATTATTACAAACGAATAAATTAACGATCTGCGGGAAATGCATTTGGTGGAGGTGCATATTTATTCACGGGTTTAGACTCGTCTTCTGGTGCTTCCAACTCATATAAAACCGTACCAATTACACCAGCGTTCTGAATTGAACCATTCTCTGAGTTCGCAGCATACGCATCTTTAGGCTTACTAAATGTAAAGGAAGCAACAGCAGATTCACTCTTACGGAAACCTTCAATTTTCAATGAATCATGTGCATGTAATACATAACCAGAATTGCTTCTGGAAGCCTCACTGCCATCAATGACATCTACACCATCAACACTGGCAACCACTTCAAACGTTTTAGCTGTGTTATTTTCATAATGAAGTTGATAGCTTTGCCCTTCACGCCCTGACAAATAGTAGCTTTGTCCAACACGATACATTGGAATTCGGTTTCCACGATCATCTACAACAGAAAAACTCACTTTTCCTGCGGCAATAGAAATTGAATTGACCGTTTTACCTTTGTAGCTTTTATCTGCATATTGCACGATAGTTTCAGCAAGAGGTGAATCAGATTTGCGCTTTAATTGCACTTCGGTCACATGGGAATCAATTTCATCACCCCACTTTGTGCCTAACTTTTCATCAGCAGCAACTTGATTGTTGGCTGCTTCAGCGGCAGCATCTGCACTGGTCGCTTCAGTTTGGGATTGAGATACGCTTTCATCTGTTTTTTTCGAACATGCAGCTAGAAAAATACACAAAAAAAGGCAGAGAAATATATTTATATTTTTCATTATAAAACCTATTTTAAAGTTTATAAGTTACGTAGATTATTATCAAAGTCATAATATCGTAGCTATTTTGACTGTGCTATTTTTAAATTATTGCAATTATGTAACATTATAACATCTAAAAAGAGGGATAATAACATCCCCCCTTTCGTCTTAATATTTTTAATTAATCCGCAGGAAAGGCATTAGGCGCAGGTGCGTAATTATCCTTAGATTTTTTGGGTAGATCGTATTTTGGTGCTTTTAACTCATACACCACTGTACCAATCACACCAGTATTTTGAATAGAACCACTGGTAGTGTTGGCAGCATAAGCATCATTTGGCTTACTAAAAATAAATGAAGCTACAGATGAATTACTCTTCCTAAAACCTTCAATCGCGAATGAGCTATATGGTCTTAACACATAACCACTATTTGAACGTGAAGCTTTACTTCCATTAAGAACATCTAAACCATCGACACTTGCAACAACTTCAAAGGTTTGGCTACTGGTATTGGCATAACGCAATTGATAGCTTTGTCCATCACGCGCAGAGAGATAATAACGCTCTCCATCGCGATACAATGGTAAAATTCGCCCACGATCATCCACAACAGAAAAGCTAATTTTTCCAGCAGCTAAAGAAATGCTATTAATACTGCGTCCTGAAAATTGCTTACTGGCATAACGAATTTGAGTTTCATCAATAGGATTACTACTCAAACGTTTTAAATCAACCTGAGTCACATATGAACTCACATCATCTCCCCATTTCGTTCCCAAACGCTCTTCTGACTTTACTCGATTTTGATTGGAGATAGGCGCTGGTGCAGCTTTAGCTGTTGCTGAGGTAGGTGATGGTGCAGATTCGATTTCTTGTGAAGTAGCATCCTGCGTTGAAGAATATTTTGCAGTACTACAAGCGCTGATTAAAGCACAAAGACATAACCATAATAATAGTTTGGATTTATACATATTCTATTTCCAGTTTTTAAATTTTATTCAAATCAGTATAGTCAAATCGACAATCATATTACATCTAATATTGTTGAGTATATTTTAAAAAATTTAACTGAATAATTTGCCTTAAAGTAAATTCCAAATGCCTAAACGGATACTCATCAGATTCATTTTACCTACACATAGAATTGTTTTTTATAGCGATTTATCTAAGCCAATGTAAAAAAGCTAATTACTATTCAATAAATACCAACAGAAATCAAAAACGGTATGTAGAAATACAGTTTTTGATTTCATCCATGCAATTACTCAACATGTATGGGTCTTAAAGTGAGAATCTGTTCACTACGTCCAAATGGCCCATAAATATCATGTAAGATGGAACTGGTTAAACCAATACCATCTTCACCATACTGTTGTACGGTTTCTAAGCCTAGCCATTGACCTTGGGGCAAACGATATAAATGAATTTGTAAATCTAGATTTGGAAAGCCCCAATTAAAAGGTGCTGTTTGTCTCGCCACAACACCATTTGCAGTATCGATCATTCCCATTAACTTCACAAATGCCGATGTCGGTCGACCTTCAACCATATCCAAAGTATTGCTAAGCCATACAATACCAGCTCCCTGTCGACGTTGCTCAGTCCTTGCTTCAATCGAATGAATATATCCACCAGGCCATTGACGTATTTCATGCCAAATCGGTAACTGTTCCGGTGTACCAATAGATTGATCCTCTAAGCCTGCAACACTTTGACTATTGCTGATCATCATGCGCCAACTTCTCGCCACAATACTTATTTTACCTTGTGTGACCATTTCGGATTCAATCAGTTCAATGGTCTTGCCAGCTCGAATTACTTTTGTCCGAATATAAAATTCGCCACCTGCAATTAATCCAAGAATATCTAAACTTATACGACCAATTCGAACATCATTTCGAGGTGAAAACTGCTCTAATTCAGCACAAATAACCCCTGTCGCTGGTGCCATATGTTGCTCATGTGCATTCCAAGCCCCTTGAGCATGATCTGTCGATTGATAATGTGCAGTCACTACACCCTGTTTATCGATATGACGCTGAATCAATTGATAATATGCAGACATAAACTTCCCTATCACTCTTAAAAATCATTCGCTATACATATAATCCCGCATTATTTTTGTACTCGACTTAAGCAAAGAAGTCTAATATTAATAGGAAAAATGACCCATAGCGTTCAATATTTTACATGGGATTGAACGCTTAGATTTAAAGTGACATATTGAAAAGTCAGTATTTGAAAGCCTAGATTTAACCAATGAGTAAAACGACACCAGAGAAAATCAGACAATAAATACCAAAGAAATGCCAACGACCATGTTCAAGCCAACTCGATAGCCATTTTAAAGCAACAAGACCTGCAATAAAGCTAAACAGCATCCCAAACATACTGGGTAAAAGCAGTTGAGCTAAATAGATATTTTGAAAATTTTCGGCATGTAGCAATCGATAAAGTTCTTTTACAATCACCGCTGGGGTTAACACCACTGCCAAGGCAAAACTAAACTCTTCCGCTTTTTGGCGAGCGACACCTAAAAATAATCCTGTTGAAATTGTTGCACCTGAACGTGAAAAACCACGAAACGGCAAACATAAAGCCTGAACAGCGCCAATCCATGCCGCACTTTTCATCGTCACATCACCAACCTGTCCACGATCTAATCGAGAAGATAAAATAATCAATACACCAGCAGAAGCTAAAGCAGCAGCCATTAATTTTGAGTTGCTAAACAATTGCTCAATTTCAAAGTGGTTTGCCCCAGCAAAAAATACATGTTTGATCATCGATTGCAACGCTAATCCAAGTACGCCCGTGATGCATGTTGCAACAATCACAAACCATGCTTGTTTTTTAAAACGATCCCATGACGAAAAATAGGTTGTGCGCCAAGACTTCCAAAAATACACAATGACCGCAAACATGGTTCCTGTATGTAGCATCACCAATAAAAACGTCATATCGGGCGCTGATGGGTCAAAACCCATCAATTTTTCAGCCACAATCACGTGCGCTGAACTGGATACAGGCAGCAGTTCTGCAAACCCTTGTATGATGGCAAGAATAAGTACATGAAAAATAGTCATCAACAATCTCTACGGATTAGAATTATCGATGCCTTATACGTTTACAGCATTAAATCAAAATTAAAATAAACTTAAACCACTCATTATAGTAAGCTTCATACAAATTTAGCTGCTTTTTTGTCTTATTGAGTCATACATGAGCGATCTATCGTGTGGTGACATGGATGTCGCTGTTGAGTGGAGCGTACCCTACCCAACATGAGCACAAACAAAGCAGGGCTTTGTTTGCAGCGCAAGATTTGGCATCCATCCCTGAAAAGAGAGGCATCGCCTACATAAATTTATTTAAATTTTCAAGGTAAGGTGCGGCTATACCAACCCTATAATCCTATAAATTAGCTTTTATGAAATGCTATAAATTAGGGTAAGCGCAATAATCTTCCAAAATACGTCATACCATGATTAATGTTTATTTGAATAATCTCGTGCACCAAACAAAGCTGTCCCGATACGTACCATGGTTGACCCTGCGGCAATGGCTTCCACCATATCTCCAGACATCCCCATGCTTAACGTATCCCAATCTTCAGCATGCGCATGATGAACTTTAACCTGATCAAATAATTGCTTTGTATCACTAAATGCTTGTGGATGATCAGGTGCAGGAATCACCATTAAACCACGCAACTTTAAATTCTTTAATTGACTAATTTGTTTTACCAGATCTGCAACTTCATCAGGCTGACAACCATCTTTACTGTCTTGTGCATCAATATTCACTTGCAAGCAAATATTTAATGGCTTTTGAGTAACTTCTCGTTGATTTGAGAGACGCTCTGCAATGATAAAACGATCAACACCATGCACCCACGCAAACTTTTCAGCAAGATGCTTGGTTTTATTGCGCTGCACATGACCAATAAAATGCCATTCGATCTCTAAATCTTTTAAATCTTCAATTTTTTCGAGCGCTTCTTGTAAATAATTCTCGCCAAAAGCCCGCTGCCCCGTAGCATACATTTCTTTTAAGAGCATACTTGGATGTGTCTTGGAAACTGCCAACAACTGTACCTGACTCACATCTCGATTTGCTGTCAAACAGGCCTGCTGAATTTGCGTGAGTATATGATTTCGAGCTTGATTTAGATCATTCATTGACAAGGTTCTCATTTCATAAAAATTTCAGCTTCCAAGCAATGAAATTGTTGGTTATGCTGAGTGAAAGGCCTTATTATTCTACAAAATAATGAGGGTGTGTAGATCGTTTATAAATAGCTTGCGTTGTAGGCTAAAATTGAGCAAACAAGGAATGAAATGAAGAGAATAGTAAGCCTATTTTCAAATTTCACAACACAGTTTGAAATAATTTTAACTACAACTCTGTGGGACTTTGATGTTTTTGACTGCTACGTGTTAGCTTGCGAAACGATGTATCTCATCATTTAGAATAACTAAATTTCGTACTTCGCGCCTAGTAACCCAGAAAACACGCTTAAGCACAAGCATGATGAATAATCTACACCCTAGGCAAATAGATTTTTATTCGGGGACATTATGGATATTACAGAATTATTGGCGTTTTCCGTCAAAAATGGTGCATCTGACTTACACCTTTCAGCCGGTATGCCACCGATGATTCGTGTCGATGGGGAAGTCCGTCGTATCAATTTACCAGCATTGGAACATAAAGAAGTTCACAGACTGGTTTATGACATCATGAACGATAAACAACGTCGTGATTTTGAAGAACAATTAGAAACAGACTTCTCATTTGAAGTTCCAAGTATTGCCCGTTTTCGTGTAAACGCATTCAATCAAAATCGCGGTGCTGGTGCTGTATTCCGTACCATTCCGTCCAAAGTTCTGACCATGGAAGATTTAGGTTTAGGACAAATCTTCAAAGATCTTTGTGAATTACCACGTGGTTTGATTCTTGTAACAGGCCCAACAGGTTCGGGGAAGTCAACCACATTGGCCTCTATGATTGACTTTATCAATGACAGTCGCTATGACCATATTTTAACAGTCGAAGACCCAATCGAATTTGTACACCAATCTAAGAAGTGCCTCATCAACCAGCGTGAAGTGCATCGTGATACACATGGCTTTAATGAAGCACTGCGTTCTGCGTTACGTGAAGACCCTGACATTATCTTGGTCGGTGAGATGCGAGACCTTGAAACCATTCGCCTTGCATTAACTGCTGCAGAAACAGGTCACTTGGTTTTCGGCACGCTACATACCACATCTGCGGCAAAAACCATTGACCGTGTCATTGACGTATTCCCTGCTGAAGAAAAAGATATGGTACGCGCCATGTTGTCAGAATCATTACAAGCCGTCATTTCGCAAACACTGCTTAAAAAGAATGGTGGAGGACGGGTTGCCGCACATGAAATTATGATTGGTATTCCTGCAATTCGTAACTTAATCCGTGAAAACAAAGTTGCACAGATGTATTCAGCAATTCAAACGGGTGCAAACTATGGTATGACCACCTTAGATCAAAGTTTAAAAACACTGGTTGCCAAAGGTATTATTAGTCCTCAAGTTGCAAGAAATGTAGCAAAACAACCAGAATCATTTTTATAAAATGGATTATTGAGGTTTAAAAAAGATGGATTTTAATGACTTGCTCAATATGATGATTGAGCAAAAAGCATCAGACTTATTTATTACTGCCGATGTTGAACCATCAATGAAAATTAATGGTCAAATTGTTCCTGTAGTAAAAACCAAGTTAAACGGCGAAATTATTATGCAACTGCTTAACTCAATTATGAGTGAAAAGCAGCGTAAAGAATTTGCTGAGACGCGTGAATGTAACTTTGCCATTACCAATCGCGATAAAACTGCTCGTTTCCGTGTGAGTGCCTTTCAGCAGCGTGATATGCCAGGTATGGTTTTGCGTCGTATTGAAACTCAAATTCCAACTATGGATGAGCTTAAATTACCACCTATCCTCAAAGATCTGGCAATGACCAAACGTGGAATTATCATCTTTGTCGGAGCAACAGGGACAGGTAAATCAACTTCGCTTGCGTCTATCATTGGTTATCGTAATCAAAACTCTAAAGGTCATATCATCACCATTGAAGACCCGATTGAATTTGTGCATGAACATGCAGGATGCATTATTACGCAACGTGAAGTGGGAATCGATACAGATTCTTTTGAAATTGCGCTAAAAAATACTTTGCGTCAAGCGCCAGATGTGATCTTGATTGGTGAAATTCGTTCTCGTGAAACCATGGACTATGCCATAGCCTTTGCTGAAACGGGACACTTAGTATTTGCCACACTGCATGCCAACAACGCAAACCAAGCAATTGATCGGATTATTCACTTCTTTGAGTCTGATCGTCATAGCCAGTTGTTTATGGATCTATCGCTCAATTTAAAAGCGATGGTAGCACAGCAATTAATCCCAACACCTGATGGTAATTCACGTCGTGCTGCAATTGAAATTCTAATCAACTCACCATTGGTTTCAGACTTAATCCGTAAAGGTGATGTGCATGAGATTAAGGATTTGATGAAACGCTCTCGTGAATTGGGTATGCAAACTTTTGACCAAGCTTTATTTGACCTTTATAAAGCAGGACAAATTACCTATAAAGATGCACTTAAACATGCTGACTCTCCAAATGATTTACGTCTACAAATCAAATTGGATGAAGAAGGTGGTGCACAACTACTTAATGCAAATAGTAAACTCACCTTTGATGGACAATAGTCCCAAATCAAAAAAAGAGCGTATAAAAAAAGGGGGGCTTAAATAAGCCCCCCTTCATTTGTTGTATTTATGTGATTCTAGCGCTTACGATAAGCTTCCTGACATCCAGGTTCATCACAATAACCGTAAAGATTCAAAGAATGTCCAGTCAACTGAAAGCCGTGTTTCTCAGCTACTGAATGTTGCTCTTGTTCAATGGTTTCATTAGTAAATTCAACGACTTTATTACAATTTTGACAAACCAAATGATCATGATGATCTTCTTGCATTATTTCAAAAACAGAATGATTGTTTTCGAAATGATGGCGCTGAATGATTCCAGCAGCTTCAAATTGTGTTAACACACGATATACGGTCGCTAGACCGACATCTTCACCTTGTTCGAGTAATGTTTTATAAATGTCTTCCGCGCTCAAGTGGTGTTGTCTTGAATTTTCTAATAATTCCAAAATCTTGATTCGTGGTAGGGTAACTTTAAGTCCAGCTTTGCGTAAATCTTGATTTGAAATAGGCATATAAAAAGGTCTCTCAACAAATTTTAAGTTGGAATATGCAACAGAGTTGAGATGCAGTATGATCTATCCTTGGATCAATTGCATCATAATTAATTTGGGATAGTGTAGCAAAATGCAAAAAATCATGCTGACGTTATTCGTCGCTTCTTTACTTGGTGGTTGTTCTGTATTTGGAGTATACAAAGTCGATATTCCTCAAGGAACACCGTTAACCCAAGCTCAAGCTTCAAAAATTCAAGTCGGTATGACCTACCAACAAGTACAATTCTTGTTGGGTAGCCCAACAGTCTCAGATCCATTGAATCCAGGACGATGGGATTACATTTACAACTATATCCCAGGAACTTACGCGAAAAAAGCGAAGATTCCCGCAGCACATGGCCAACATTTAAAGGTTTATTTTGATCAATCAGGTGTCGTAAACAAAATTGAAGGTTTAGAAACCATTCCTGAGTCTCAACCTGGTTTACCTGCTTCTAAAGAAGCAATATTGAATGCGCCCCCACTATAGACACTTTGCGATAAAAAGAAACCCCTCAGTGAGGGGTTTTTCATATGCATTCAATTGTTTAAAGCGATTATTGTAAATAACGCCTTATTTAAATAACAATTGTTGATAGCGATTTCCACGGCAGTAACGTCCGACAGGATTTGCTTTTGCGCGATTGCGACGAATATCTTTTGGATTAATCGTTAAAGGTCTATAAATTTCAACACGATCACCTGCTTGTAATACATGTGATTGTTGTTTTATTTTCACTCCAAAGATACCAAAACTAAAATTTTCAGGCAATTCTACTTGTTGCACCAATCCACTTTGCGCAATTGCATCAGCAATCGTCATGCCTTGAGAAAATTGTAACTCAATGTGAAATTGTTGCTTTTCGGCAGCATATGCCACCCAAATTTTTGCCACGAGATTCACCTTGACCCTTAAATTAACTGTCCAATATAGGATACCAATGCCAACACAATGCTCAAAGGTAAAATAATTCGTACCGCAATACGCCAAATATTATAAAACGCTTCAGAACTAAAATTGATCGCTTTACGTAGATGGCTGATTTTCATAATCCAACCCACAAAGATTGAATAAATCAAGCAAATGACCAAGCCCCAAATCATCAGTAATGGATTAAACACCACGACCATATTTGGAATTGCCCAAATGAATAATGCCACCAATAACACTACAAATTGAATAAGTATTGCGACTTGGCGTTGAGCTAACTGTTCTTTGCCTAGTTGTAATAATAGCGCGGCTGAAATGACTGCAGTAAATAATAAAGTATACGCAGGGATTTGTGCTGAAGCTGCAAAAAAACTAAAGGCAATCACAGCAACTAGTTGCGCAATCCAAATAGGTAAAGCTGTTTTAGACGCCTCATTATTCTGTTGGACATTTAACAAGCTGGTTTGCCAATACAAACCTAAACCGAGCCCTGTGGCCACAAGGGCTAAAATCGTAGCATTGCCCCACTCTTTAAATTCTAAAGGGGTAACATGCCAAGTCTGTAAATGGGTACCAAAGACTTGTGCAAGAATTAAAGAAAGCAGCACGCCTACCGTGATCAAACCCACTAAAATTTGACGAGGTGCAAATGACAAAGCAAAAGCCATGACAGCGGCACCAGCAAACAATAGATGACTTTGTATCGGTAAATTCACCATTTGCACAGTACTTTGACTGATATTCGATAAAATCCCACCCGCTAAGAACGGAATAAAGATAACAGCCAGCCAGCCAACAATACGCCACGATTGTGATGCATCAGCATCACGAGTTAAGCTAGACAAGGCATTGAGTGCAGTTGTTTTAGAACGCTTTGCTAATGCAACTTCTAAATAAGTAATCGGCAATGCCAACACGAGCATTGACACTAACCACAATATCCAAAAATCAATTTGTCGATCAATTTGAATATCCAGACTTGGTGCTAAGCCTGCGATAATTATAAATGATAAACAAAATGCCATGAGCGGCGATAACCATCGTGACATAGAATAATCCTGCATGAGGTGTTTCGTAAAAAGTTCTACTATTTTGCCTTTGTCGATGCTGAAAATCAAAGTTTAAAAGAAAAAAGCAAATCACCCCTCGATGATTTGCTGCGCTAGATATTGTTATAATCTTTGTTATTTCTTTTTATCCCCTCTGAATTTTTTTAGTTAGAGAGCTGGTGATTTCCATAATTTCACAATCATAAAATGTCTGTAAATTACGAAAAAAATCTTGCAAACCAATTTTTTCCTTTTTTCTTTTCGTTTTCTTTAATGATCCCCATCATATTTAATTTTACAGCCCCCACATAATCTGCATCATCGTGTTGAATATGATTAATTAACCATTTAGACAACACCTCATGTAATTCTTTTTCTATAGAATGCCCTTCTTCAAAACTGGTACGATAACTTTCTATACGTTTAATAAACAGGTCATGTACACGCTTATGAGGAACACGATATTTATAACCAGCCTCTTCTTGTAAGCTTTCTTCAAAGGTAAAATGTGATTGCGTATAGTCAATAATATTATCAAGAATTTGCTTGATACGAGCACGATCCGTTGCCATACCGATTTCATCAATTTCATTGATGTAATCCAAAATCCTTTTATGTTGATCGTCGATCACATCGATACCCGTATTATATTCTGGAATCCATCTCATCTTCATACGATCACCCTAAAATAATGTCTTGACCTTAAGCAACCATATTAACGGCTATCTCTCTAAATAAAAATAAACTGTATTAGTCGGGATTCATTAAAAAAACTATGAAATAAATTAAGTTATTGTTTATACTTGGATAATATTTTAATCCGCACTAAAAGAGTAAGATATTTTTTAACCAATTATTAAATTTAAATGATTTTATTGATTGTCTATATTTATTATTAAGCATGAATAAATGATTATAATTGTGTAATCGATTTTTCTTACAATCACTTCAAATTTTATTTTTATACGATTTCTCGTTAAAAAACTAAGATAATTTTGTCAAAATCAGAATAAATATTCTTTTGTGATTTTGTTGTATTTTTAAATACTTTCTTTATTCAAGTAAAAATATTTTATAGATACTATTATTATTCCTCTTATTTCATGACTCACTTTAAAAGAGTTGAAATATAAATTTTATTAAGACTATTTAATATGATATTTAAATAATTATAACGGTATCATTACATCAAAAATTATATAAAGAATATAATTAAATATTATTATTTAATCGTCCTCTGTTTATTGTAACAACATCAAAATACTTAGTTAATTATCAAAGATGACAATCCCATATAGTCAACCACCTCATTATTCATACAAGTGTTTTGCATCAAGCCATTGATCATAAATGAAGCTTATGTATTGTATGAACATTTAGAAAATGTTGGTTATCAATTCATTTTTTTTGAATCTTAGATCGTGATCCTACCGTATGGCAACATGGATGTCGCCATTGGGCGAGGTACAGGACGTACCCCTCGCCTAACATAAGCAATAACAAAGCACTGCTTTGTTTGTAGCGCAAGGTTTGATAATCCCTACGAAAAGCGAGGCATCACCTAAGCAAAGGTATTTAAACTTTGAATGTAAGATGTGGCAGTGTAAGCTTTTTATAATCAAACAATTTTATTTACTCATACAGTCGATTTAATTAAAAGTATTATTTAAAAGAAATTATATTCTTGTGTCTGAGTTTTTGACAGGTTGACTATAAATTAAATTTATTTTTACAATGACTTAGATTCTAAAAAATATGGAGTTAACGAATTACGCCTCCCCCAATCTTCACATGAATTCATTCAGATCAAACTAATATTGATCTGCCTTGGTGACTCTAACCAAACTTGGATCAGCGGCCTCACGAGCAAGTCTTTCCACATGGGTCGTTGCGGCTTTTATCGCTTGACCATCTTTAAATAAAATCATCTCACCAGGCTGATATGCGGTCCAAACTTCATTTTGAGTCAACGGCTCTGTGGTAATCACGGCAACACGATCTTCTTTTGTTGTAAATTGACTAAAATCAATATCAACATCAATATCGACTAAGCGTGCATATGTAAATGGATACTCACGTACAATCCAATGCAGCTTAGTTGTCGCATAACTAAACAATGCTTGTCCATTGGAGAGGCAAAAATTAAAAGTGCCATATTCTGCAATTTTAGGTGAGATTTCTTCAAGCAAGGCAAAAACATCATTTAAACTCGGTTCAAAATAACCAAATCTTAAAACTAATTGTTCAAGTAAATAACAAAATGCCAACTCACTATCTGTACTGCCTACAGGGGTAAAACGCCCCGATAAATGCGGATGAAAGTTATGTAAATCACCATTATGTGCAAAAATCCACTGTCTCCCCCATAACTCACGAATAAATGGATGAGAGTTTTCTAAGGTGATTTTACCTTGGGTTGCTTTGCGAATATGCGCAATAACATTACGAGATTTGATCGGATAGTTACGCACCAGTTCAGCAATTGGTGACAAGACAGCAGATTGATTATCAACAAATAAACGGCATGCTTTATCTTCAAAAAAAGCAATACCAAACCCATCAGAATGATCAGAGGTTATTCCTGCGCGTTGAGAAAACCCACGAAACGAAAAGGTAATATCAGTGGGAGCAGCGCAGTTCATTCCAAGCAATTGGCACATAGTGTATTCATACAGCATTTTATTTATAAGAATATTGTGCATGACTACGCACCTGCTTGCAAATCTCAATAACTGAAAATAACTGCAAACAGATGCATATTAGACTAATGACTTCACACAGAACAACAAAATGCTTGGGATAATTTTAGGATATCTAAGTCAAAGTATCCTTATTTTTTCGGACACTCAGCGATTAACCATTTTCTTTAAAACAAAGTTTTTGGCAATTTCATTGACATCTAAAAAGACAAAATAATCTAAACAATTAAATGCCTCATCATGATAAGCCTGTTTAGATAAACGAGCATTCATTTTCAAATAGACATCAAATAACTTCGGAATTCGTTCATCTTGTGGAAAGCTGTACTCTGGATGACACGGTTCAAAAGCAGAATTTGCCTTTATATCAATCGACTGTTTGCTAGTCATTTTCTTCAAATGCTGATGCGTATAATAAGCACGGGCCTTATTGTCTTCTAGACGAATACTGACACACCCTATTAAATGTTTTGCTTTCATTTTCCACAGCACTGTCGGAACTAGATTTAACCATAACATCGACAAGGCACGCCCATTACGATAGCGCGGATGCACACAAGTACGACCAATTTCTACAATATTAGATAAATGTGAAAGCTGAGAAAGATCAAACTCTTGTGCACTATAACTACGTGCAAGCTCATGCCCTTGAATTAACTTCAAGCGTGTATAAGCAACAATTTCATTGCTCCATTTATCACGTAATACTGCATGTTCACAATCAAGATCATATAAGTCTTGATCTAACCCATTTTCAAATGTAATGCCAAATTGATCTGCGAACTGTACTGCACGAAATTTTTGTACTTCTTTGAGTTGTTTCAGGTCTTCGACCCATTCAAATTTATATTGTGATTGTGCTTTTTTAGATTTTGGTAAAGGTAAATTTAAGTTCTGGAAGTTCTGACGATACTGATTTAATTTTGCGAACATATTTTCGACTCCTTGAGCTTTTACTTACACTAGGCAATCCCGATGACACTTATATGACGAAAAAATGACCGTTTAAAAACACGCAATGAGTAGTTAATTTGAAACAGTGTCGGTAAAATAAAAAGCCAATGCTTTCACATTGGCTTTCAAAGAAATTAACGTATAAATTAAAAATTATTTATGAGGCTTGCCACGGTTGGTAATTAATGTTCCTACACCATGATCTGTAAAGATTTCTAAGAGCGTTGCATGGGGTACACGCCCATCCACAATATGTGCACTAACAACCCCACCTTTAACCGCATCTAACGCACACCCCACTTTGGGGATCATCCCCCCGTAAATCACTCCGGTTTCAATAAGACGATCCACTTCTTGAGTACTCAAACCAGTAAGGAGGTTTTTATTTTCATCTAAAACACCCGAGATATTGGTCAATAGAATCAATTTTTCCGCCCCTAAAGCTTCTGCCACTTTACCAGCAACTAAATCAGCATTGATATTATAAGTTTGACCATCTTCATCTACACCTAAAGGCGCTATCACTGGAATAAAATCACTCTGGGTAAACATTTCCAAGACATCAGTTTTAACCCCGATCACTTCTCCCACAAGACCTAAGTCAATTTGTGTGACTGTACCATCTGCAAGCGTTTTTTCCATCAAGAGCTTTTGAGCACGTAATAAATTACCGTCTTTCCCTGTTAAACCAATAGCACGTCCACCGTGTTGATTAATCAAGTTAACGATGGATTTATTGACACTGCCGCCTAAAACCATCTCGACTACTTCCATGGTTGCTGGATCCGTCACCCGCATTCCATCAATTCGATCAGACTCACGACCTAACTGTTTAAGTAATGAATCTACTTGTGGACCACCCCCATGTACGACAATCGGATTTAAACCTACAGTCTTGAGTAAAACGATATCACGAGCAAATGAACTTTCCAAAGCAGGATCAGTCATTGCATTGCCACCATATTTTACAACGAGTGTTTTACCTGTAAATCGTTGAATATATGGCAAAGCCTCTGTCAATATTTGCGCTTTGTCGATGCCAGTATGCTGATGTGGCATTCGCCTCTCCTTAGTGAGCTGTAGGAATTAGACTGATGAATATGGATAAATTAAGAAATCAGTGTGCCTGTAGAATATCTTTGGCGATCATAGGATAACGGTCACGAAGCATAGACGCAAATGTCTGACGAATTTCATTTAAACAAATTGGGTCATCAGCATCAAACCGTACTGTAAAATATTCACCCGTATTTGATGCTCGAATAATGCCAAACCCGTGTTCAAAATCAAGGCGTATGCCATCAATTTTACTCAGTTCAGCACCAAACTGTTGACTGAGATATTCAATCTCATTCAAAACAATTTTCGGATCAGTACAATGGGTACTGATATAGGTATCTTCGGTATAGAAACGATCGGGATAACACGCTAAGATTTCAGACAATGTGGCTTGAGGAAAATAACATAAGTATTCCATCACACGTAAAGCAGCATATAACCCATCATCATAGCCAAGTCCTCTCCCATCATTAAAGACATAATGACCTGCGTACTCACCACCAAAGACAGCTTGGCCTTTAGATTGCGACATGTATTTGCGTAAAAAACTGCTGCCAGTTCGAATCATCTTGGCTTGACCGCCTAAACGCTCAACCACTTGACGCACCATAGATGAACATTTCACATCAAACACGATTTCATGCTGTGGATGATCTTTCAAACAGATTTGCGCGAACAGTGCTAAAAGTCGATCCGCTGAAATAATATGTGCATTTTCATCCAACAAAACCACACGATCACCATCACCATCTAAAGCAATACCAATGTCTGCCTGATGATTGAGTACATTTTGTCGTAGTAATTCTAAATGTGAAGCTTGTGAAGGATCTGGTGCATGATCAGGGAAGTTTCCATCAGCATTACAACGTAATGCAATCACCTCACAGCCCAATTTTTTTAAAACAAGATTGGCACAAAAGCCTGCGGAACCGTTTAAACCATCAATCACGACTTTGAGTGGTCGGGTTAATTGAATATCTGTTAATAACGCGGACTGATAGGATAAACAAAATTCAGACTTTATTTGATGAGTTGCCCTTTCAACAATAGCTCCTGTATCAATCCATGCTGACTGCTTATTTTGCAGATAATTTTTTGCTTGAATTCCAATGTTTTGAATCATTTCAGGAGAAGGTGGCTCAAACTGCATAATCCATTTAATACCATTGTCAGTTTTTGGATTATGACTTGCTGTCACCATAATGCCATTGCCCTGCGTATTTCTTGCGGCAAAGTACAATTGTGGGGTCGCACAGCAGCCTATTTCAGTAACTTCAATGTGGTTATTTTGAAATACCTGTTTGATAATTTGAGCATACGCAGGACTACTTAATCGTGCATCATAACCCAAGGTTATTTTTGATTGACCCTTTTCAATCAGTTGATTAACTAAAGCATATGCCACTGCCTGAATCAATTCTGGGGGCATCATTTCAACTTTTCCACGGATATCATAGGCGCGGAAAAGTTGAAAAGGAAAATCATTCATCTTTTTCATAAGCAAAACTTCTATTTGCTCAACCCTTTATTTTGTTAGCTTCATCTCTCTAATGATTAGCAGTCAATTCATTTATATGAAAATATTTATATCAGGTCAAATGCAATATACTAAAAACTCTTGATAATATATTCAATTTCATACAAGGCTTTATACATACTTTTTGTTACAAATCAATATAATATTAAAAAAGCCTGATAAATCAGGCTTTAAAAATTATAGAAAAATCTAGTTTTTCCCAGTATGACCAAAACCACCAGCACCACGTTCAGTCGCTTCAAATTCATTTACAATATCAAATTGCGCTTGAACTACAGGCACTAATACATATTGCGCTAAACGCTCACCAGGCTCTAAAGTAAAGCTGGTTTGACCACGATTCCATACAGAAACCATTAATTCACCTTGATAATCTGAATCAATTAACCCAACCAAATTGCCCAATACGATCCCATGCTTATGGCCCAAGCCCGAACGTGGTAAAACTAGACCAGCAAAATTACTATCTTCAATATAAATGGCCATGCCTGTTTTAACTAAAACAGTTTGACCAGGTTCAATCTGAATCGCTTCTTCTACACATGCACGTAAGTCCAAACCTGCTGAACCTGATGTTGCATATGTTGGCATTGGCCATTCTTGACCTAAACGTTGATCAAGTACTTTTACTTGAACTTTCATATTGAAATCCTTGGTTAAATAAAGCTGTTAAAAGTTTTTTTATTTTTTTCGATCTCTTCAAAATCAAATCGAAAGAAAAAAAAAGAACTGGTTTAAAAATTAACGTTTTAATAACGCTTTTAAGTTTTGTAAATATTGCTGTGCTTGTTGCTTTGGATCGACATGTTCAGCTATTTTTTTCTTACGCCCTAGCCAATCAAGCTCATCTTGTGGCAATTCATCTAAGAAGCGACTTGGCGTCATTTGCTTCATTTGTCCACCATTTTTACGCTGCTCAGCCAAAGTCAAGGTCAAACCTTGTTGTGCACGAGTAATCCCCACGTACATTAAACGGCGTTCTTCTTCGATCGTTTCCGCAGCAATGGAGTTCTTATGTGGCAGAAGCTCTTCTTCTAAGCCCATAATATAAACAAATGGAAATTCCAGACCTTTAGATGCATGTAATGTCAGCAGGTTGACCTTATCGGTGTCTTCATCTTCCTGTTGTTGCTCAAGCATATCCAACAACACCATTTTACGAATCACACTTTCAATGTTCTTTTCATCTACATCTTCAGCACGGTTGATTAAGCTTTGAATACTGGTATAGAGCATCTCCACATTATCAATCTTGGTTTTTTCTTGTGCAGGCGTTGCCGCAGTTTCACGTAAATAATCGATATAGCCTGCATCATTCATCATTTGACGAATTTTAGGAACAGGTTCATCGTCATCTAACAATTCACGAGTGAAATCATTGATAAAGCCAGCAAACTCAGCCAATTGTGTGGTGGCCTTTTTTGGCATCACCATAGTTAAGCGTTGATCACTTGCCGCAGCCAACAGTGATAAATGATTTTCTTGGGCAAAAAGACCTAACTTTTCAAGTGTTACTGGGCCAATTGCACGTTTAGGCGTATTGATAATACGTAGGAAAGCACTGTCATCTTCAGGGTTAATGATGATACGCAAGTAGCTCATCACATCTTTAATTTCTGCACGACCAAAGAAAGATTGACCACCAGAGAGCTTGTATGGAATCTGCATTTGACGTAGCTGAGTTTCCAATACACGTGCTTGGAAATTTCCGCGATACAACACCGCATAATCTTTCCAGTTTTTGCCATTCATCAATTTATGCGTGAGCAGGTCTTTTACTACGCGTTCAGATTCATCATCATCATTACGACAGGTGATGATTCGAATGACTTCACCATGGCCTTTATCACTCCACAACTTTTTATCAAAAATGTGTGGGTTATTTTCAATGACATGGTTCGCGGCTTTTAAAATACGACTGGTAGAGCGGTAGTTTTGCTCCAGCTTAATCACTTTTAAATTGCGGAAATCTTCTTTGAGCAATGCCATATTTTCAGGCTTTGCACCACGCCATGCATAAATGGATTGGTCATCATCACCTACAGCGGTGAACTGCCCCATCACACCAACCAATAATTTCACCAAAATATATTGCGCGGTATTGGTGTCTTGATACTCATCCACAAGTAGATAGCGAACTCGGTTTTGCCAACGATCACGAACTTCTGCATTGTCTTGTAAGAGGCGTGTTGGCATCACGATCAGATCATCAAAATCTACGGCATTATAAGCACGTAAATTTCGCTCATATAATTGATACAAGTGGGCAAACTGCACATCTTCTGGTGTTTCACAAGTCGTATGTGCTTGTTCAGGCACAATCAAATCATTTTTCCAATCTGAAATCTTTTTCATGGCTTTAGCAATCAATTCTTTGCTTTCAGCGCCCGATAAATTATCACGATGCATCAAATCCATAAGAATACGCTTACAGTCATCGGCATCAAGGATTGAGAAATTATTTTTCAGTGGGGTATTTTTCAGCTCAATTCGTAATAAATTTAAACCAAAGGTATGAAAGGTTGAAACCGAAAGCCCTTTCCCTTCTTCTTTACCCAACAACTTACCGACACGTTCTTTCATTTCACGTGCAGCTTTATTGGTAAAGGTCATTGCAGTAATTCGATGTGCAGGAATCCCACACTGTTGAACCAAATACGCAATTTTTCTTGTAATTACTGAGGTTTTACCTGAACCCGCCCCTGCAAGTACTAACAAGGGTCCTTGAGTATATTTCATGGCTTCAAGTTGCTTGTCATTTAGTTGACTTGCTTTCGACATTGTTCATCCTCTAAAAACTTCGAGCTCGATTATAGTCATCTAAAGTAGAGTTGCAAAATGCTTAATTTGAATTTTTCAAATATAAAAACCAGATAAAAATAATTTCAGTTAAATTATGCTTTAGTTTCAAACCGTCTTGTTTCAATACTCTATTTTGCTCTGAGCTGTTGTTATTCAGTTAACCTGTGATCAAATGGCGAAAGCATAACCAAAAGCTATCACCCAAAGCCATAATAACGGTTAACACACTGCAGCAAGAAGAGAGACTATCCTCGAATCAACGCTCGTATTAATGATAAAAACCTTAATCTCATGCTTAAAAAGATTAATAAAATTTAAGCAAAAATTTGGAAAATAAAAAAAGGAATCATAGCGAACTATGATTCCTCTTCAACACTTTTAGCTAAAAAATTCGCTACTTTTATTACGATTTCTTAGTTTGTCGCATAAATACTAATTTCTACACGACGGTTCTGTTCACGACCCGCAGCAGTTGAGTTATCTGCGATTGGATTTTGCGAACCATAACCTTGGGTATCAATACGGCTTTGTACGCCTTTACCTTTAAGGTAGTTAGCAACTGAGTATGCGCGGTTTTGAGATAATGGAATGTTAATTGAGTCATTCCCTGTATTATCCGTATAACCAGTCACAAGAATTACACTCTTGTTGTCTTCCATTAAAGTTTGTGCAACTTTATTCAACGTACCGTAGAAGTTCGGTTTAATTGATGACTTATTGGTATCAAATGTAATGCTACCTGGCATAACTAAAGCTACAGAACCATCTGGATTACGGTTAACTTCTACACCAGTACCCTGCATTTGCTGACGTAATTTCTTCTCTTTATTGTCTAAATAAAGACCAGTACCCGCACCTAAAAGCGCACCTATTGCTGCTGCACGATTGTTTTGTGCAGATGAGTTTGCATTACCACGAGACAAACCATAGCCCGCTGCTGCACCGATCAAACCGCCAATAGCAGATTTGTCGTACTCCATACCACCAATGTTATTACCAGTTGATTGACAGCCAGAAAGTACTAAAGCCCCTGCTGTAAGTGTTGTAATTAATAGTGCACGCATTGCATGCCTCCAAGTTGTGTTTTTTGTTAGCTTAATTTTGGTATAAAAAACAAAGCACCACTATAGGCGTTTTGTTAACAATCACGTATTTTTTTACATTTTGTAATATTTACAATGAAATTTACAAAAGTGATCATCATAATTTGTACATAGTCATTAAATGTGTCTTTTTAAATTGCATTGTAACGATTATATTTAAGGGCTGTGGACAATTCGTCTATGTTTGCGATTATGTATATTTCTAGGTGATACGAGGCAAGAAATACGAAATTTATTCATTCTAAATAATGATAAACATTATTTCGCAACGTAGCAGTAAAAAATATCTAGTCGCTTGAACTGGCACTCACAATAAATCATTAGGACTGTTCTATGTCATCTCAACAGCAGAAGCAACCTATTTTAAAAAAAATTACGAAAGGTTTAACCGTTGGCTCAGTGATTACTGGCAGTACTTTTTTTCACGGCCCACCTGTTTTAGCTTTAGGCTTGACCAAATTATTTAAAAAGTCAAAAAAGGTGGATGAAACCAATATCAATATCACCAATAGTTGGTTAAGTGTAAATAATTGGTTGATTGATCATGTTCTTCCCGAAACACAATGGGACATTACTGTTGATGACAACTTGGATTTAAATATGCAAGGTCGTTATTTAATGACCTGTAACCATCAAAGTTGGGTCGATACTACCGTAAACCAATATTTTGGTCTAACACGCATGCCTCTCACCCGCTTTTTCACCAAATGGGAACTGATCTTTATACCATTTGTCGGGCAAGCATTTAAAATTCTTGGCTTTCCGATGATGAAACGCCATACAAAAGAGCAGATTGCAAAGAACCCTGATCTCAAAACACGTGATATGGAAGAAGCACGTAAAGCCTGTGAACAGTTATTAAGCCAGCCTTTTACATTGCTCAACTACCTTGAAGGAACACGTTTTACCCCAAAAAAACATGCTCAACAGCAATCCCCTTTTACCAATTTACTTAAACCTAAGGCCGGTGGACTTGCTCTCGCCTTAAATATCTTAGGTGATAAGATTGACGCTCTGGTGGATATGACCATTGTGTATCCAGATGGTGCACCCGGTTATGGTGAGTTTTGGTTAGGTGAAGTACCTCGAATTGCAGTTAATATGCGTAAAATTGAGATTCCTGAATGGGTACTGGGCGGCAATTATGAAGATGATACAGAATACCGCGAACGCTTTCAAAACTGGGTTGATGATTTATGGAGTGAAAAAGATCAACTGATTAGCACCATAAAACAAAAATATAATCACTAACTTTCAATTGAAGAAAAAACTACAGAATAGGATGGATATGACAGAGCAAGTTCCACCACTCGAAAACAGTACAGAAACGAAAAACGATATGTCACGAGGATGGTGGATCGCTTTTGGTTATGACATCTTTATGATGTTTATCATCGTCTTCAACCTATTCTGTTTATGTGCCAATGCTTTTTTAATGAGTAATTTTGGTGACTGGCTTTTCAATGAAATTCATCTACCGCAAGTTTTACAGTATTACAAAACAGATCTGCATCCGTGGGTGATTAAAACTGAAAGCTGGTTTATTACCTTTTTGATTGTTGAATTAGGCATTCGCTGGCTCATCGCTATTATCAACAAACACCATGCGCGTTGGTTCTTCTTTCCATTTATTCACTGGTATGAGATTTTAGCGATTATTCCTTATTTACGTTTTTTACGTTTAATTCGCGTCGGTATTATTGCTTATCATTTTCATGAGTTAGGTTATAAGGTTATTCCCGATAACATTCTAAAACGTGTGCTGTTTTATTATCGAGTACTGATGGAAGAATTATCAGATCGTGTTGTGATTACCGTCATTGATGGAATTAAACAAGAATTAGACACCAGCTCAAGCCATAAAAAAATCATTCATGATTTAATTGATCACCATAGAGATCGTTTTGCACAAACTTTAGCTGAAGTATTACAAGAATCTTTGGCCACTGAACTAAAAGCACAAAGTCATGTGATTACCCATAATGTCGGACAGATTGTACGTCAAGCGATTGAGGACACCCCGCAATTGACCCAGTTATTGCGCATGATCCCAATTGCAGGCAGTATGATTGAAAATCAGATTCAAAATATTGGGCAACAGCTAGGTGAGAATATTACGCAAGGATTGGTGCAACCGTTTACTCAAGGCAATCTACAAAATCCAAACGCGACCTATCAATTAATTTCAACCAAATTAAGCCAATTAAATATTGAAAATCAAAAACTTGAAGAACTAGTTGAATCTATAGTCTATGAAAGTTTAGAATCGTTAAGGAAACAAGTGAAAGTAAAACAATGGCAGCTTGAATTAGAAAAAAATGATCAAGTAAAAGATGAGTGATTCAAAGAATAAGCAATTCATTGAAAATATTTGTATCTTTGCTAGAGAAATCATTCAATATGTTCTAGCATTTGCCCTATTTCACAATTTTTGACGCTTAGATAGAAAAATTTAGGTCACATGCCTTTTAAGGAATAATTATGGCTGATATACGGATTACAGGCAGAATGGTTAATTTTACCCGATTAACCTTCGATACTAATGATCATGATGCCATCCGCCAGCAATTAACTTCAATGATGAGTGAGACCTCTTATCAAGGGGCTTTGGTCATTATTGATACCACAGTTGAACAAGAGCTTATTGCCCTGATTCAACTCATTATCAGCCTAGATTTACAGCCTATGGCTGTGATTGATGGTTTATTGGGTGACCAAGCACGTGCAATTCAATTCCCAGTCTTGCCTGCCGATCGTCCATTGCAACGGATTAAACCGACGAAAGAACAAGTGGTTGAAACTCCAGTAAAAGCACCCGCTGTAGCGACACCAAATGTAAGCGTAGATGCGTCTAAAACATTGAGTCATGTCACTTCATACCATGATGAAATTTTAAGAACTGGGCAATGTTTGGTTCAAGATCATGGAGACATCATACTGAATGCTGGTATTAACAGTGGTTCAGAAGTGATTGCTTCAGGAAATATACATATCTATGGCAGTGTTCGTGGTAGAGTCATTGCAGGCGCAGGTGGTAACACCAGTGCAAGAATTTTTTGTCATTCACTAGAAGCCGAATTGGTTTCTATTGCGGGAACATATTGTGTAGCAGATGACATTCCTCAAGATGTAATTAAAAAAGCTGTACATATTTACTTGAATGACCAGCAAGAGCTAGTGTTTGAAGCTTTGCAATTTTAAGGTATAAATTAAACACCATATAAAACTCGTTTAATCGGGTAAAATGACCATAACAGGAGTGGATTCGGTGGCCAAAATTGTTGTCGTTACATCAGGCAAAGGTGGCGTAGGTAAAACTACGACGAGTGCATCTTTTGCAACAGGATTAGCCCTACGAGGTCATAAAACTGTTGTGATTGATTTCGATGTGGGTTTGCGTAATTTAGATTTGATCATGGGCTGTGAACGCCGTGTCGTATATGATTTTGTAAATGTCATCAATAACGAAGCGCGCTTACAGCAAGCGCTAATTCGCGATAAAGATATTGAAAATTTATATATTTTACCTGCATCGCAAACCCGTGATAAAGATGCACTGAGCGATGATGGTGTTGCTCGTGTAATCGATGAGCTTGCACAAGAATTCGATTATATTATCTGTGACTCACCTGCAGGGATTGAGCGTGGTGCAATTTTAGCCATGTATCATGCAGATGAAGCGATTATTGTAACAAACCCAGAAATCTCTTCTGTTCGAGATTCAGACCGTATTATTGGTATGCTCGACAGTAAGACGAAAAAAGTAGAAAACAACGAAGGGCGTATTCGTAAACATTTATGTATTACGCGTTTTAACCCTGAACGTGCCGATAAACAAGAAATGTTGACCATTGATGATATCTCAAAAGATATCTTACGTGTACCAACTTTAGGCGTCATTCCAGAATGCCCTAGCGTACTTCAGGCATCGAATGAAGGTAAACCTGTCATTCTTTACCAAGAAGCATCTGCTGGGCAAGCATATGATGATTTAGTTGCGCGTTTCTTGGGTGAGGAACGTCCTTATCGACATATTACAGTGAAACCTAAGGGTTGGTTAGCACGGTTATTTGGAGCGTAGAAATGGCAGGATTTTGGAGTAAACTTTTTAGCAATGATGACAAACCATCTAGCGCCCAAACTGCTAAAGATCGCTTAAAAGTTATTGTTGCTTCTGAAAACGGTTTGGGCAAACGTTTAAGCCAAGACAAGATCGACCAAATGAAAAAAGAAATCATGCAAGTGGTTAATCGTTATGTCCGTGGCGTGGATGAACAGCATATTCAAATGCAAGTTCGTTCTGAAGCCAACATTGAAATGTTGGAAATGAATATCAATTTACCTGAAGAACGATAATTTCATTATTGATTAGTCAAGCGGATTGATTCAGGGCAAAATATAGGGCAGAGTTAAAAAGGGTTACTTTTTCTCGTGCAATATATTTTGCCCTTTTTGTTTTAGATTTTTTTCAGCTAAAGATTGTATTTATCCTTATAAAATGAAAGATAAATAAGGTTGATATAATGTTGTAAATTAATCATTTAATTTAGAATTATTTTATTTGAGGAGATGCTGTTATGGCACTTTCACAGCCAGCAACGTTCAATGAAGAATGGTCAGACGAGCGTGTTTTTGCCTACTTAGATCAACTTCCTCCTGAAGGTACTAATACTGATTTTCATGTACTTTATCATGCCTTTAAACATATGCGTCCTTTTGACTATGAACGCTTATTGACTAAGTTTGTTGCTGCTGGTCGAAATATCAACGCAACTAATCCAGAAGGTCTACGTATTCATGATGTGATTGCAGAGTACCCGCGTCAAAAAGAAGGTTTCTTAGAAGTATTAGCGAAGTTTGCTTAAGCACTTCAACCAACGACCAATGTAGTCTTGAAATATTGCTGATCTATAAACGCCTAATGAACTTCATTGGGCGTTTTTTAGTTTATATATCCCATTTTATCAATGTCTATATCTCAATGTTCTATACTATTTCCTACAAAAAAATATTAAAAACATCCATATAAACAATTAAGTCAGTCAGCATAATTTCATATGAACAAATTAACTTTTCTAAAATTACACTATTTTATTTGATCTTTAATCAAGTTTAAACATCATTTAATTTTATTTATGTCAAACAACCATATGCTTTGTAAATACGCATTGCTTTTATGATTTACTTTAAATCACTCCTGTATATCAGCACTGGATAATTATATTTAAATGTAGTTCCTGTTTGATATGTCTGAAGTTGAAGTATTTAATTCTACAGACTCTAATAACCTTTCATAAAAAAACCCAGCTTGCGCTGGGTTTTTGAATCAAGTCAATGCTTAGTGAGCAGCAAATTGGTTCATTGTGTTTTTAGCATCGTCATGCGCTTTAAGTGCATTGTCACCAGAGAAGATTTCTTTGTGATCATCACCGATGTCAGAACCCGCCATCGCTTGGTGTTTAACACAAGCTATACCACCACGGATTTCTTTACGTTGTACACCAGCAACATAAGCCAACATACCTTCAGTACCGAAGTAACCTTGTGCAAGCTCATGAGTAGAAAGCGCAGCAGTATGGTAAGTCGGAAGTGTAATCAAGTGATGGAATACACCCGCTTCACGAGAAGCATCTGCTTGGAATGTACGGATTTTCGAGTCAGCATCAGCAGCCAATTCAGAAGCATCGTACTCAGCGCTCATTAATTTAGCACGGTCGTAAGCAGAAACATCTTTACCTTCAGCAACCCAACGATCGTAAGCTTGTTGACGGAAGTTTAAAGTCCAGTTGAATGATGGGCTGTTGTTATAAACAAGCTTCGCATTTGGAACTGTTTCACGTACACGGTTAACCATGTGTGCAATTTCTTCAACGTTTGGAGTCGCAGTCTCGATCCAAAGAAGATCTGCACCGTTTTGTAAGCTAGACACACAGTCAAGTACAACACGGTCAATTTGAGTACCTTCACGGAACTGATATAGGCCTGAAGCTAAACGCTTAGGACGGTGTAATTTACCATCACGTTTAATCAAGATTTCATCTTCTTGAGCATCTGCAATGTCAATTTCAGTTGTATCTAAGTAGCTAATATATTGAGAAGCAATATCACCTGGCTCTTTAACCACTGGGATTTTTTGAGTCAAGTCAGCGCCTTCAGAGTCAGTACGCGCAACGATAATACCGTCATCAAGACCCATTTCTAAGAATGCATAACGTAATGCATGGATTTTAGAGATAAAGTCTTCATGTGGAACTGTTACTTTACCAGCTTGGTGACCACATTGTTTAGCATCAGATACTTGGTTTTCGATTTGAAGTGCACATGCACCGGCTTCAATCATTTTACGCGCAAGTAAATAAGTTGCTTCTTCGTTACCGAAACCTGCATCGATGTCCGCAATAATTGGCACAACGTGAGTTTGGAAACCATCGATTTGTGCAGTGATTTCAGCAGCTTTAGCTGTATCACCAGCTTCGTTTGCTTTTTTAAGCGCACGGAATAAATCATTAAGTTCTTTCGCATCAGCTTGACGTAAGAATGTATAGATTTCAGCGATTAGAGCAGGTACAGAAGTTTTTTCGTGCATAGATTGGTCAGGAAGTGGACCAAATTCTGAACGAAGTGCAGCAACCATCCAACCAGAAAGGTAGATATAACGTTTACTTGTAGTACCGAAATATTTTTTGTTTGCAATCATTTTTTGTTGCGCAATGAAACCATGCCAGCAACCTAAAGATTGAGTGTATTTACTAGAATCAGCATCATATTCAGCCATATCACGACGCATGATCGCAGCTGTATATTTAGCGATATCTAAACCAGTTTTAAATTGGTTTTGCAGTTGCATACGCGCAGCATCTTCTGGGCTAATATCGCGCCATGTGCTTCCGAATTTTGCTTTTAATTCACGGATTGCATCAATCGCTGTTTGGTATGTAGTCATGATATGTTCCTGTAATAATATTAGGATTTCATCAATCGAAGAGCTAAATCCACTCGGTATTTGTTTGTTCAGATTTAGAACACTTCGTTGTTATGGTCTTAGCTTAGATTGAGTCCTCAAATTAATCCAATATTCTGAGTTAATTTTCAGTATTTATTTAAAAAATATGTAGATCAAAGTCATATTATAATTAAACCAAAAATCGATAAACAATTAATTTATATAATTTTTAATAATTAACAACTACCTATAAATTGCTTAAATATCAGTCAATTTGATAATTTTATCTCTATTAGACTTAAGTCTGAGCTTGTAACAAAAAAACCAAAACTGCATTTTTTTAATATAAAAACACCCTGAATGATCAAGAATCGGACAAAGCATAATTGGGTGATTCATCGAGTGATAAACAATGTTGTTGCTTAAAAATCTGCTTATCTTCACTTATAATAGCAAAATGAGGATTTATTCAAACGCGCATCTCAATTTAAAATCAGCACCACAAATCTTAATCCTTCTATAACAATAAATCGTGTGCTGTTTTTTTATCTACTTTTTACACAAAAGCATTTCCTTATGGCATAATCCCCTGTGATTTCTAAATTTTATTTTCGGTATTTTTTTTATGAATCTGGAGCGGGTCGATCTCAACCTCTTAATTTACCTTGACGTTCTTTTACGTGAAAAAAATGTGACTCGTGCTGCTGAACAGCTTGGTGTTACCCAACCCGCAATGAGTAATATTTTACGTCGTCTTCGTAATTTATTTAATGACCCTCTTTTAATTCGTTCTTCTGAAGGTATGACACCAACAGAACGTGCTTTAGAATTACAACCCCGCATCCGTGACGCACTGTCTGATTTATCCATGATTTTGGAACCTCGTACTGAGTTCCGACCTTATACGTCAAACCGTGTATTCCGTATTATGACCTCTGATTATGCCGAAGCAACACTTGTTCCTCGTCTAGTCAAAGCCTTGCGCTCTGAAGCACCGAATGTTGTTCTCGACTTTTTAACACCAAGTGACGTGTCATATCGTGACATGGAACAAGGAAAAGTTGATTTAGCCATCAACCGGTTTAATGAAATTCCACAAAGTTTTCACCAAGTTTTAGTGTGGCGTGACAGTTTCTCTTGTCTACTCAATAACAAACATCCAGCTTCAAGTACTTTAAATCTTAAAAGTTATTTAGATGCACAACATATCTGGGTATCAAAAACAGGGATGGGTGTTGGTTTTGGTGTGAATCCTGAAAAACAAGCAGGATTAGGTTGGATTGATCAAGCTTTAGAGCGGATTGGTCAAAAGCGTAAAATTTCAGTCTTTACGCGTCATTATCAAATGCCTGCATTATTGGCTTCAAATGTCGATTTAATTGCGACCTTACCAACCCGTATCGCACGTTTACAAGCCAAAAGCCAAAATTTACTCATTAAAGATCCGCCATTTTATATTCCTGAATTTGAATTAAAAATGGCATGGTGTCCTTTACTTCATCATCATCCTGCACATCGTTGGTTACGCCAATTGATTCTTTATGTTGCACGTCAAATGATTGAAGAAGAAAATCGTGAATTTATGCAAAATAATTCGCATTTTTCTCAATATTAATAGGAATTTTGTTAAATTCTTATCATTTCAAGCTTATACTAATTCTAGATCGGTAGTGTGTTACTCACTACCACCCCCTTTTATGTGTTAAAAATATCTCATAATAATGATGATCCATAGGTGGATTCGTGAGCCTGTTCCAGAATATCCTAATCATCGCTGTCCTCATCGCAGGAGCTGGTTTTTTATCTTTAACTGAAATCGCACTTGCGGGTGCGCGTAAAGTTAAACTCAAAATTCTTGCCGAATCTGGCGATGAGCGAGCACAAAAAGTCCTAGACTTACAGCAAAACTCTGCCGATTTCTTTGCCGCATCCCAAATCGGTTTAAATGCTGTTGCTATTCTTGGCGGTATTTTAGGTGAAGGTGCATTTCGCCCTTATTTTCTTGAATTTGTTTCTCGTTTCTATGTCGGAAATTGGACTGAAACCATCAGTTTTGTCCTCTCATTTACTTTAGTCACCTCACTTTTTATTCTTTTTGCCGATTTAATGCCAAAACGTATGGCGATGATTGCACCCGAAAAAATTGCAGTTTCAGTCATCAATCCCATCCAGATCTTTATCGTGGTATGTAAACCATTAGCTTGGTTTATCAATGCTGTTGCTAACTTGTTATTCCGCTTGTTTAAAGTCAATACAACGCGTGAAGACAATATTACCTTTGATGATATTTCAGCGGTGATGGATGCAGGTGCACAAGCGGGTGTTTTACAAAAGCAAGAACATCACTTTATTGAAAATGTATTTGAACTTGAAGAACGTAATGTTCCATCCAGTATGACCCCACGTGAAAACGTAGTGTTTTTTACTTTAAAAGAACCAGAAGAAAGTATTCGCCAAAAGCTAGCTGAATACCCTTATTCTAAGTTCCTTGTTTGCAACGAAACCATTGACCAAGTGATTGGTTATGTCGATGCCAAAGATATTCTAGTTCGTATTCTCAATAACCAGAAAATTAATCAGTTACATGAGTCAACTATTCGTACAGTATTGACCATTCCTGATACATTAACACTATCTGAAGTCCTTGATCGCTTCAGATCTAGCAAAGAAAAATTTGCAGTCGTATTTAATGAATATGCCCTTGTCGTTGGCGTTATTACCCTGTCAGATATCATGATCACTGTGATGGGTGACTGGGTTACACCAATGGATGAAGAACTACAAATTATTAAACGTGATAACAACTCATGGTTAATTGATGGTAGTACACCAATTGAAGACATGAAGCATGCTTTAGCAATTGATGAGATGCCAGATGAAGAGAACTACGAGACACTGGCAGGCTTTATGATGTATCAGTTAAGAAAAATTCCTAAACCAGCTGACACCGTGATTTTTGGTGGTTATAAATTTGAAGTGGTCGATGTTGATCATTTTAAAATTGACCAGCTACTTGTCACACGCTTACTTGAAAAAGCAGAACCCTCGACATCAGAAGACTCTTCACAATAAGCTTCTTTAGCTCATTTAAAGCTTAGCAATCACCTTGCTAAGCTTTTTTTATGAAAAGTGGCGCTTTAATATTGCAAGATCCAGAACGCTATTGATTAGATTATAGCCTTTTGATTTATAAATTTTAAAAATATGAAAATTAACATGAATACAGTTTTTAAAATCATAAAATATAATAAACATATAAATCAATATCTTAAATTTTATAACCATTTTGGTGCAATTATAATATTCATTTTTAAATATCTGTTTTGAATACTCTATTTATTTAAAAAATAGTACTGAATTCAGTATTTCTACAAGGATATTTTAATTTAATCCAATAACTATTAGCATGCTTCTGCTTAAAAAATTAAAAGACTTCTGTTACCCAAGTCTCATTCAAGGATCGAACTATGCTAACCGTATTAGGTTTGGGCATGATTTTGTGCTTTATGTACTTAATTATGTCTAGACGAATGACTGCTCTTGCAGCACTCACACTTATTCCAATTTTATTTGCATTAATCGCTTACGGTCTTAGCTTCTATTTCGACAGCCTTGGGCATTTAGAAATCAAACAGCTCGGTGAAATGATGCTTGATGGTGTAAAAAAACTTGCACCAACAGGCGTAATGCTACTTTTTGCAATTCTTTATTTTGCCATCATGATTGATACGGGATTGTTTGATCCTTCTGTAAAATTTATCTTGAAGCTGGTCAAAGGTGATCCACTTAAAGTCGTTATTGGTACCATTACCCTGACACTCATCGTCTCTCTTGATGGCGATGGTTCTACCACCTACATGATTTGTGTAGCAGCAATGCTCCCACTTTATAAAAAGTTAGGTATGAGCCCATTGATCATGGCTTGTTTAATGATGCTGGCAAGCGGAATCATGAACCTTACCCCGTGGGGTGGACCAACGGCACGTGCTGCAAGCGCGCTGCATGTAGAAGCCAGTGAAATCTTTGTGCCAATGGTTTTACCAATGCTCGCTGCTATTCTTTGGCTCTACTTTGTCGGTTTTATGTATGGCCGTATGGAACGTAAACGCTTAGGTATTATTGAACTTGATGTTAGTCATGGTGATGACATTCAAATTTCAAGTAATCCAGAAGCAAATCGTGCACATTTAAGATGGTTCAATGGTTTATTGACAGTTGTCCTTATGATTTGTTTGGTGAAAGGCGTGTTGCCTTTACCGATCTTATTTATGATTGCACTTTGTATTGCATTGGTGGTCAACTATAAAGATGTCGATATGCAAAAATCTTTAGTTGCTCATCATGCAGGTAGTGCTCTAAACGTTGTGGGTATTATTTTTGCTGCAGGGATTTTTACTGGGATTCTTTCAGGGACAGGCATGGTTGATGCGATGTCTAAAGAATTGGTGGCGATTATTCCACAAAGTATGGGTCCTTTTTTAGCGCCCATTACTGCTGTGATTAGTATGCCTTTGACCTTCTTTATGTCGAATGATGCTTTCTATTATGGAGTGTTACCGATTCTTTCTGAAGCGGCAAGTCATTATGGTATTACACCTGTAGAAATGGCGCGTGCTTCAATTGTCGGCCAACCTGTACACTTACTTTCACCATTGGTTCCTTCAACATATTTATTATGTGGATTGGCTGGTATCGAATTTGGACAGCATCAAAAGTTCACTATTAAATGGGCGATTCTGACCTGTTTGGTAATGCTTGTTGCAGCCATGCTGCTCGGTGTATTCCCACTCTATTCAACACTACACTAATAGAAAAAAGCCGATATAAATATCGGCTTTTTTCATTTTAAATAGATTATTTTCATCATCTATTTAAAATAATGATTTATTTAGAATCAAATCCAATTAAGCATGAATCAATACATCAAGCAATGCTTGATAATGAATTGAAATATCATCTTCTAAAATTTTATAAGCGCTATCAAACTGCACCATTGGCCAGCCTTCTTTCCAGAAAGGAAAAATATTATGCAGGTCACGCGTCACGATTGCATCTTCACGAATAATCGCTTGAGCAACTTGTGATAACACTTGAGCGGTTTCTGCCCCATCAAGAGCTAAATAATCGATACCTTTTGCTTTTAAAATACGGATTCGATCTTTCTTATAACGAATTTTCTTGGCCTGCGCTTCATTTAAATTTAAAGCCAAAGTCACAGCTTCAACAAATTTGTCTTCAAAGCTTTGATGTAAAGCAACCAATGCCTGTTTATGTGCTTCTTGACGCCCAGCTTTTCCACCATCACGAATGATTTTTTGTGCTTCAACATTCAATTCATCCGATTTCATCGACTGAAGAATGTCTAAAATTTCAATATCACTTAATGAAGCAGAAGAATCTGTCATGGGAGTCCTAAAACAAAAATAAATAGAAATCCTATTTTCGCACAATTTTAAAATTAAGTCAGAGATAATGTTAATCTGTGGCGATGTATCTCTAGCTGATCAAATAACAATAAAGGATAATATTTTAATGCTGTTTTAGCCCTACTTGCCTGTATTAGTTTTTATTCTGCCTTATATCTTATCTATTTTTATTTTGCTCAACAACCTTAACCTCTGTCCTTGTGCTGGCAACAGTTTTACTCATATAGTCAACCTGTCAAAAGCTCAGCCAAAAGAATATAATTGCTCTTAAATAATATTTTAAATTAAATCAATCGCATGGAAAATAAATTGTTTGATTATAAAAAAACTTGCCATGCCATACCTTACATTCAAAGTTTAAATAGTTTTGCGTAGGCGATGGCTCGCTTTTCGTAGGGATTGTCAAACCTTGCGCTGCAAACAAAGCAGTGCTTTGTATTTGCTCATATTGGGCGAGGGTACATCCTACACCACCGCTCAATGGCGACATCCCTGTCGCCCCGCGCTAGGATAATCATCTAGGATTCAAAAGTACAAAAAATGAATCGATAATCATTGGTTTCTAATAGTTCATATAAAAACATAAGCATCATTTATGATCTATGACTTAATAGAAATCGCCTGTATAAATAATTAGGTGGTTTGAATATATTTTGCTACCCTGCGGCTTATCAAAAGGGACGACAAACATTTAACCGCACCTTGAATCATGAAAATTGGTTGACTCTACCGTTTTACATATACTGGCAATTGTTTATCTTGCGTATACGCTTGTTACTGTCCAAATTTCTTGATTAAGATCATTTGATAAAATCTTATCAATAAGCATAAACTGACAATTTTTTTCTTTCTTAATTGAGGATTTTTTGCTATTGATTTGATATGCCAATAAAAAGTGAAACCTTATGAAAGCTATTGCTTATAAAAAACCATTCGCAATTTCAGAAGCCCATGTTTTTTCCGAAATCGAAATCGAACAGCCAGTTGCAACTGGTCATGACTTACTGATTGAGGTTAAAGCCATTTCAATCAACCCAGTCGATATCAAAATGCGACAGCGTACTTCGCCAGAAAATGATACTTGGAAAATTTTGGGTCATGATGCGGTTGGAATTGTGAAAGCAATCGGAGAAAATGTTCAAAATTTTAAAGTGGGTGATGAAGTTTTTTATGCGGGTTCAAACCAAAGACAAGGCTCTTATGCTGAATTCCAATTGGTTGATGAACGTATCGTTGGATTAAAACCGAAATCATTGAGTGATGCAGAAGCCGCAGCGTTGCCTTTAACGTCGCTCACCGCATATGAAATGTTATTTGACCGTTTAAAAATCCAAGACACCAAAGTTGAAAAACCTGTGATTTTAGTCATTGGCGCTGCAGGAGGTGTTGGCTCTATTACAGTTCAATTGTTAAAAGTACTGACTGAATTCACAGTGATTGCTACAGCTTCCCGCCCTGAATCTAAAGCATGGCTGACTGAAATTGGCGCAGATTATATTGTGGATCATAGCCAACCTTTAGAACAGCAAATCCTAGACTTGAATATTGGGCTACCTCATTATATTTTTTCAATTAACGGTACAGGGCGATATACACAAGCCATTGCAAATTTGATCGCACCCCAAGGTCATTTTGGTTTAATTGATGATCCTGAAAACTTTATCATTAACCCGTTTAAAGTTAAGTCTGTTTCAGTTCATTGGGAATCGATGTTTACTCGCTCTACATTCCTGACCAAAGATCTCAGCCGACAAGGTGATATCTTAAATAAAGTTTCAAAATTAGTTGATGACCAAAGACTCAAAACCACTTTGGGACAAAACCTCGGTCAAATCAATGTTGAACATATATCCCAAGCTCATACACTGATTGAGTCAGGTAAAAGCATTGGTAAGATCGTATTAGCAGGCTTTTAACCACTCGAATAAAATTTAATTTTTAAGAATCGCTTAAAGGTTTATAAAAAGATTTAAATGACCCTGTGAATATCAATTAATTTAATGAATTAAATATAAATTGAACATTTTTTCATCATTTAATCATACATAGTGTATCTATAGCTTAGCGACATGGATGTCGCGGTTGAGCGAGGGGTACGCCCTATACCCCTCGCTCAACATGAGCAAAAACAAAGCACTGCTTTGTTTGCAGCGCAAGGTTTGACAATCCCTACGAAAAGCGAGCCATCGCCTACGCAAAACTATGTAAACTTTTCAAGCTAATACGAGGTAGTGCTAATTCTTTAATAATGAGAATCAACTTTTAGAGAAATAGTTTAATCACAAAGTTAAATAGAAAACTTATCTTAAATCACTTCCACCACAACTTTACCAATATGCTCACCTGTATCCATACATGCATGCGCAGCCTGAATTTGATCAAACTTAAATGTTTTATAAATCATTGGTAAACATTCCCCTTTTGCCCACAATGGGACGACATGTTGCATCAAACCTTTGGCAATTTCAGCTTTTTCAGCAGTTGTACGTGCACGCATAGTTGAACCGGTAATAGTGAGGCGTTTCATCATAATCTGTCCCAATTTTACCTCTTTGGCCTTTGCACCGCCCAAAAATGCGATATAGACCAAACGCCCATCTCTACGGAGTAGGTTTAGATTTTGATCTAGATAAGGCGCCCCAACCATGTCAAGAATAATATCAACACCCTCATTTTGGGTCTTTTCAGTAATGACCTGTTCAAAGTCCTGAGTTTTATAATTAATTGCATCAGTCAAATTGCGAATAGCTTGAACTTTCTCATCTGAACCTACAGTTGCAAAGCTTTTCAAACCGAATGATTGCGCTAACATTAATGCGGTTGTACCAATACCACTTGTACCACCATGTACCAATAGTGTTTCACCTGCTTTGGCATGTGCCATTTGAAAAACATTGGCCCATACCGTAAAGAAAGTTTCAGGTATTGCTGCAGCTTGAACAAAACTTACAGCTTCAGGAATATGAATGGTTTGAGATTCTGGCACGACACAATATTCTGCGTAGCCACCACCATTGGTTAATCCACAAATTTTATCGCCCACAGTAAATAAAGTAACATCTTCGCCCACTGCAATCACTTCTCCAGCAACTTCCAAACCAGGAACAGGTGTCACCCCTTTTGGCATAGGATATAAGCCTTGACGCTGTAAAATATCGGGGCGATTAATCCCAAATGCATGGACTTTAATCAAAACTTCATCTACTTTGGGTTGAGGAATTTCTACCGTTTCATAAGCCAGTTTTTCTATACCACCAGGTTCTGTAATAATGACCTGTTGCATATTATTTGTAGACATAATTTCTTTCCTATTCCATTCATTACTTTTCATGTTTTCTGTATTTGAACATAAACCAGTGCATGTGCAAATATTTCACCACCAATGTCTACAAAATATCGTGGGTATCCTTACAAAAATATAATTTTCAAATATTTATACAAATGGCACCAAACGGATAAAGACATAAAAACAAAGATGAAAAAAACAAACTATGTTGTTAATTACAGATCACCATGCGCTCACTTATGATTTAAAAATAGGTTATCGCTTTTAATCGTTATATTTTTGACAATTAAGCATTTAATTCTTAAAGATTTACATGCTTTTTTATTACCGTTTTTTGGCATCAAAAAACTATATTGATCATTTTTTGTTTGCTAATTTAATTTTACCCTGATAATATTCAAACACGAATTAGTTTTACCCTGATAAAAATATTCAAAGGTTTTAAAATGAATACTGAAAACACCTACTCTGCCTTTGTTGGCAATGAGCGTTTAATCACTGATTCTTTGTTAAACGTAGCATTAACCATTAAGACTCAACAAAACACCTCCACACCTGTGTTGATTTTTAATGATCAAACGGGCCAAGCCATTGATGTTAATACCATCGGATCTACAGCAGATATTCAACAACGTTATGCTAAACCTGAAGCGGTTAAAAAAGTTGGCCGTCCTAAATTAGGGGTGATTTCTCGTGAAATCACTTTGCAGCAAAAGCATTGGGATTGGTTAGATCAACAAAGTTCTAGTGCATCTGCTGTGATTCGAAAATTGATTGACCAAGAGTTAAATAACCCTAATTCAGCAAGCAATAAAATGTTGGCAAAACAGGCAACTGATCGTTTTATGTCAGCAATGTCAGGCAATATGCCAAATTATGAGGAAGCCACTCGTGCTTTATATCAAGGTAATCAAGCGCTGTTTTTAGCACTAATTCAAGACTATCCAAAAGATTTACGAGCGTATTTGACTTTAAAAACGCAACATGCTTTTTAACTATAATATTCGCAACTATATAAAAATTAAATGCGCTAAGCCTATAGAATTAGCGCATTTTTTATAATGATCGGCACATGATTGATCATTAAATTATTTTTGTTGTTCGGACTCTTCACAAGTTTGTTTTAAACGTTGCATTGCCATCGGATCCATAGGTGCCGTCATCATTGCATGATAATTATGGCATTCTTTGGTCGGCTCAGGTATTTTCTTCGGTGGGTTTGAAGCACATGCTGTCAACACGCTTGTCATTCCTATCAGTAAAAATATTTTCATTACATGACCTACTATTAAATCTTAACTTGATTTAAAAATAAATTTTATTGCTTGTGCTGTTGTAAGTCTGTTTTGATCACATTCCATAAATGTTAATTCTTCTTATCTTACAGCTTACACAGCCGTGCCGCTCATTAGTTTTAAATAAATTTAGCTGAGCGTTGCAAAAAGTACTCGTCGACTGTTGCTGAGAATAGTAATTTAAAAATCCCTTTATTTATAGCAAAACACACGCTCTAAGTATTAAATAACGCAAAATTCAAAATGCTTTAATCTATATAATGTTGATTAGTATTATCTTATATATATTAAATTTTTTGCATGAAAAAACCCACCTTATGGTGGGTTTCTCTCAATCAATCCAATCTGTTAAAGACGAACCAATTCCACAATTTTTTCAGCCAATTCTTCAACTGCTTCTTGAGCAAATACTACATCAGCACCTTGTTCAACATTCGTCACCACCACAACACCAGTTTGACGAAGCAATGCAACTTGATCGCTTGATAAACCTGCTTTTGCAATCGCAACAACACCTTGTTGAATCAGCAAGCTTTCAAGAGCTTGCGAATGTTCAAGTACTTGAGCAGATACAGCAACCACAGCAGGTTTTTGACCTAAACGTGCAGCACGTGCTTCAGCAGTGACAGGTTCATTGTGTGCAGTCCATTCAACCGCAGCTTCAACCATACCCGCACCAACAGTCACATTACTTAAACGGTCAATGAAGATAAAAGAACCCGTATAACGACTGTCATGATAACGGTCAAATACCACTGGTGCATCAAACTCAATCGTTACATCTGCAATGGCATTTAAATCAAGCTGTTCAACTTGCATTTTTTCCAATGTGTTGACATTGGTACGATAGTTAATCTTCGCAACCTTAGCCGGAATGGTTTGTGTACCAAACTTCACATTATAAAGTTTGCCCAACACTAATGGCTGATCAGTCATCCATACGACTGTCGCACGAGCAGAACGTGAAATGAGCGGTTGCTCACCTGCTTTGACCAAGACATTACCACGCGAAATATCAATTTCATCATTTAACGTTAGAGTTACAGCCTGACCTGCTATAGCATGCGCTAAGTTACCATCAAAAGTGACTATTTCTTTCACTGTTGATTTCTTGCCCGAAGGTAAAGCCACAATTTCATCGCCAACTTTCACTTCACCTAAAGCAATTGTACCGCAGAAACCGCGAAAATCGAGGTTAGGACGGTTCACATATTGCACTGGAAAACGGAACTCATGTTTGCTTACATCATGTGTAATTTCAACAGTTTCCAATGTTTCCATCAAGGTTTTACCCTGATACCACGGCGTATTTGCGGATTTATTTACAACGTTATCGCCATTCAATGCAGAAATTGGCGAGAAGATGATATTGGCAGGTTTACGCTCACCCAATTGATTGACAAAATTATTGTACTCAACTTGAATTTCATTGAAACGTTCTTCAGAGAATTCAACCAAGTCCATTTTGTTAATCGCAACCACAATATTACGAATACCTAATAGGCTCGCAATAAAAGTATGACGACGAGTTTGCGTTTGTACGCCATAACGGGCATCAATCAAGATGATTGCAAGATCTGCGGTAGATGCACCTGTGGCCATGTTACGGGTATATTGTTCATGTCCTGGTGTATCAGCAATAATGAACTTACGCTTTTCAGTAGAAAAATAACGGTATGCCACATCAATGGTAATACCTTGCTCACGTTCAGCTTGTAAACCATCGACAAGCAAGGCCAAGTCAGGTGCATCACCTGTTGTACCCACTTTTTTCGAATCACGGGTGACTGCTTGTAATTGATCTTCGTAAATCAATTTTGAATCGTAAAGTAAACGACCAATTAACGTTGATTTACCATCATCCACATTACCGCATGTCAAAAAACGTAATAGGTCTTTATTTTCATGCTGTTTTAAATATGCCAAGATATCTTGACTAATTAATTCTGATTGATGAGACATTGCTCAAAGCTCCACAATATTTTGAAATCTCTTGCTATATCTTTAAATCCTCCTAAAAGCTCCTTTGATAGCAGAGGACTTTCCTCCATTTTGTTGCTGGAGTTCCCTCCTCTTTTATAAAGAGGGATTAGGGGGGATTCATATAAAAAATCCTTAGAAATAGCCTTCTTGCTTTTTCTTTTCCATCGAACCCGCTTCATCATGGTCAATCATACGACCTTGACGTTCAGAGCTTGTGGCTAAAAGCATTTCTTGGATAATTTCAGGCAGTGTTGTTGCCGTTGATTCAACCGCACCTGTCAACGGGTAACAGCCCAAAGTACGGAAACGTACCGATTTCATTTGTGGAACTTCACCTTCTTTTAAACGCATACGTTCATCATCCACCATGATCAACGTACCACTACGTTCAACAACTGGACGTTCAGCTGCTAAATACAAAGGCACCAAAGGAATACTTTCTTGGTAGATATATTGCCAAATGTCTAACTCAGTCCAGTTTGACAATGGGAATACACGGATACTCTCGCCTTTATTGACTTTACCGTTATAAAGATTCCAAAGCTCTGGACGTTGGTTTTTAGGATCCCAACGGTGCTTAGAATCACGAAAAGAATAAACACGTTCTTTTGCACGTGACTTTTCTTCATCACGGCGTGCACCACCAAATGCAGCATCAAACTGATACTTATCCAAAGCCTGTTTTAAGCCTTGGGTTTTCATAATATCGGTATATTTTGAACTACCATAATCAAATGGATTTACGCCTGCATCTTTACCTTCTTTGTTTTGATGCACGATCAGATGAAAACCGTGTTCTTTTGCCATGTTGTCACGGAATTTAATCATATCCTTAAATTTCCAGCCTGTGTCAACATGCAACAGTGGGAAAGGAAGTTTAGCAGGATAAAATGCTTTTAAAGCAAGATGCAGCATGACAGCTGAGTCTTTCCCGATTGAGTAAAGCATCACTGGATTTTCAAACTCAGCAGCAACTTCACGGATGATATGAATACTCTCAGCTTCAAGCTGTTTTAGATGAGTAAGTCTTTCCTCAGATATAGGCATTGACAGCACCAGCTCACAAAAACGTGTACTTATTACACATATTAAAATTTATATTCATTATAGTGATTTACACCTCAACCCTTTTGCTTGTTTTTTTATATTCATATATAAAAACATCATAAGCAACAACAAGAGATCGGCATGACCACACAAATTATTGCACTAGAACAGATTGATTTTGAGCAATGGCTTCCACTTTGGCGCAGCTATTTAACATTTTATAAATCACAACTCAGTGATGAACAAATAAGATTATCTTGGAAGCGAATCACAAATCCTGAACAAGCTGATATGTTTGGTTTTGCCATCAAAGTAAATGGTCAAGTGGTTGGCTTTGTACATTTGATTGCACATATGAGCATGTGGACAGATTTACCCTATTGTTATCTACAAGATTTATTTGTGGATGAAGCTTTTAGGAATCGAGGTTTAGCACGACAATTAATTGAGCATTGTTATCTGGTCTGCGCAACAAAGTTTGACCGTGTTTATTGGCTCACTCAAGAATACAATATTAGCGCCCAACACCTTTATGATCGTATTGCGAGTAAAACATGATTTATCCAATATAAAAAGGTATTAACATAACTAGGGTCTGTTGACAATTCGTCTACGTTTGCGACTACGAGTGATTTTTAGATGATACAAGGCACGAAATATGAAATTTAGTCATTCTAAATAAATAGTTCGTAACGATGTAGCAGCAAAAAACACTCTAGTCCCCCGCTGCGCCTTGCGCTGCAAACAAAGCAGTGCTTTGTTCTTGCTCAGGGTTGTGGCTAAAATTATCTCAGTCTGCGTTATGAAACTCGTAAATAGTCTCGCTATTCTCTTCGTTTCATGCCTTGCCTGCTCAATTTTAACCTACAACGCAAGCCATTTATGAAATGTCAACAGACCCTAATAGATGTAATTCATTTAATAATGACCGTCAAATGCTCACGCTTCAAAAAGATCAAGCCTAAACATAAAAAAGGCTCACCTTTTTCAAGTCAGCCTTAAAAAATATTAAAGATCTGTGTAGCAAATAATTCAATCAACAATCAAAAACTAAAAATCGCTTCTAGAATTTAAAGAAGCGATTTTAGCTTAGTCCCAACTTATCAAACTGTATATGCTTAAAATTAGATATATACAGCCGATAACTCAGGTCTTAATGGCCGAATAATGCTTTATCTAAAGGAATTTCGATTCCTACAGAAGCACCTGCATCATTGCCATGTAGATCAGAATCACTGACCCAACCATTAATTTTTAATGGCATGGTCGGTTTAATATAATGTGTCCAAGTTAAATCTAATGCTTTAATTTTGTCTTTTTCTGGGAAGGCTAAGTTGATTTGCTTATCACCAAAGAGAGCAGCAGATTGGTTAACTTTGGCATACAGTGCACGACCAGATAAACGATTCATCACATCAAAACGAATATCACCACCGACAGAAATCATTTCACCATCACCACCCATTGCATGTCCCAATGGGAAACCTTGTTGGTAATAACCATCTTTATAGACATGGTGACTATAAGAAACACCTAATGGATCACCATTTGTTTCTGTATTCGCCCATTCAACATAAAGCTGATATGGTAAATTTTTAAAGCTTGATGAATAGTCAGCACCAGCTAAATACATTTTTTTAGATGGTAATAGACCCGCTTCATCTTCACCAATATATTGCCCATAAAAACTCATAGGAACATTCAGCAAAGACTGAAGATTTAAACGCGCATCAAATCCAGCAAGCTGATTGGATGGATTACCCACCCCCGTACAAGTGCTATCTGCACACTCATTGTCTTTTCCAATAAAAGCATTCCAATAAGCTTTTGCACTTCCTGGTTGACCCTCTCCATCAATTTGGAAAGCGCGTGATGCACCGATTTCCAAATAAGGTAAAGGTTGAGCAGTTAAGCGCAATCCCATTAAACGTGCATCAGGTACAGCCGTATAATCATTTAACTGTCCAGCAAATGCTTGATATTGCCAAGGACCAATCCAAGACAACCATTTAGATTCAAAAGCCTTTTGTTCAGCACGCTGTACAGTAAAGCCATACACAGGACGGCTGGCATCACCACGAATCAAACTACCATCATGTCCCGGCCCCCAATATGTTGGGATTTGACCCGCAATAACCCATTGATTCCATAACTTCCCAGCAATATATGAACCTTCCACATTGACATCTTGACCATTGTCAATTTGCGGATCTTTTTCACCATTGACACGAAGCTTTGCATCCCAATTCTCGCCACCCGCATTGAATTCTAATGAACCCACATATTGTGCTTTTGCACTATCCCCAAAAGCTTGAGGAATATTTTTTTGATCAGTTTCGGCAAATAAACCTAATTTTGCAGTTTGATTATCTGCTTTTAAGGCATTTTGAATTGAATCAATAACTTTTTGTTGAGTATTGTTTAAAACTTTTGCTTGAGATAAGGCACGTTGAATTTCATCCCCACTCATCGGCCAAGTCGATGTACTGATTTGTATCACACCTTGTTGATTTAACCAGTTCAAATCTGTGCGAAGATCTTCATTATTTAATACGATTCCCTGTGCAAATACAGGTAAAGACATTCCAAGTAATACAGCAGCACAAAGTGATTTTCTTAAATACATGCTCATTGTTCTCAAGTTTGATTTACAAACACACCTTAATTTTTTTATAAGTTTTTTTCAATGGTGAAATTGTGTTATTCATATTTTAAAATTCCATTATCCAAAAGAAAAAGAGTGCACCAAAGTGCACTCTTTTTCTTTTAAATTCAGATAATAACGATCATTCAATTTTTAAAAAATCGCCATCTCTAACTTTTAAATTAAAATACTTTTAAAAATAGCCAGAATAAACCACCTGATAAACAAATCGTTGCAGGTAAGGTAAAAATCCATGCAGAAAGAATCGTTTTGACTGTTGCAAAATTCAATCCAGTTTTATTGGCGACCATGGTTCCTGCAACCGCACTGTTGAGTACATGAGTCGTTGAAACGGGTAAACCAAAGCCATCTGCAGCAGCGATTGTCGACATTGCCACAAGCTCAGCAGACATCCCTTGACCGTAGGTCATATGATGTTTACCAATACGCTCGCCCACAGTAACCACAATACGTTTCCATCCCACCATTGTTCCTAAACCCAATGCCAATGCCACAGCAACTTTTACCCAGTTTGGAATATATTGGAGGAAAGAATCTAAGTTTTTGCGATACTCTTTTACCACTTTGCCTTGAGCTTCATCCATTTTTGGAAGTTGATCCGCTTTATCCAAGCGTTTAAAAGCCGTGGTGCTTAAGTACATATCATTACGTAATGAAGATACTTCAGCTTCTGGAATATCTTTGAGATCACCAAATTTACCAACACGCTCGCCCAAATGATCAGTCAAACTGGCCAATGCTGGAACAACTTCAGGATTCATTTCTTTGGTTTGGATAAATTTAGTGATGGTTACACGCGCTTGTTCATCTGGAATATCGGCATGCTGTGCATAAATTGCCGTCGCAGTTTGACCAGATAATTGTGAGAATGACTGTAAATGCTGTTGGTCTAATCCTCTATTCAACGAATAAGCCAAAGGCACAATACCAATCAAAATCAACATGATTAACCCCATACCTTTTTGACCATCATTTGAACCATGTGCAAAGCTCACACCTGTACAGGTGAAAATCAGAACCGCACGAATCAATGGTGGTGGTGGTTTATTGCCTTCAGGGGGTTGGAACAACTCAAGTTGCTTTTTAAATATTTTTTTAACAATCAAAAATACAATTGCTGCAAATGCAAAACCAATCAAAGGAGAAAACAGTAATGCTTTACCCACTTTAAGCACTTGATCCATGTCTACACCACTTGCACCCGTTGAAGCATGCAAAATGTAGTTCATGATGCCTACACCCAAAATTGAGCCAATCAAGGTGTGAGAGCTTGATGCCGGAATACCTAAGAACCAAGTGCCTAAATTCCACAGAATCGCCGCAATTAGCATGGCAAAAACCATAGCAAAACCAGCGCCACTGCCTACATTCATGATCAGTTCAACAGGAAGCAATGCAATAATTCCATACGCAACTGCACCACTGGCAACCATTACCCCAAGGAAGTTACAAAAGCCTGCCCACATGACTGCTACAGGCGCAGGCAATGCATTGGTATAAATCACGGTTGCTACAGCATTGGCTGTATCATGAAAACCATTTACAAACTCAAAACCCAAAGCGATAAACAACGCTGTCGCTAAAAGAATCACTGAGTAGAGGCTTAACGGTGGAACATGTGCTAAATCTGCACTAACTTGCACCCCAATGTAGATTAAGGTAGCAATGATAATCGTCAGAAACACCGGCATAAAAAATTTCGGTGTAGGGACGTGCACATTCGTCGATTGAACGGGTTTAGGTGACTGTGCAGAATCTGTGACGGGAGGTAAATTCGAATTCATGCAGAAAGTTAGCGAATATTAGAATGCGCTTATTGTTCAATTAAATTGTGACAATTATATGACAAATAGAGGTCATATGAAGTGAAATTTATAATTATTTCACCTCAGTGTTTCGCTACATAAGCGACAAAATTAATATTTTTATTATTTATAATTAGTATCTTAAACCAATAAAACCAATATAACTTGAGCAAAATATTTTATTTTAATCTGAAATAATATTTGTAATATTTCAGATCAATTTGAACTATTTATCATTTGGTATTGCTATTTTTCATGAAATTTATGACAAATTGATGAAAAAACAAACATACTTTTAACTTTATTTTTACATATGTTCCAATAAATCCCGCTTACCTAATCCAAGCAAGTTTAACGCCAACAATTGCCCTACACTAAAAAAGTATCCTATATCTTCAACGAATCGTCTTAAATTAAATGTGCCAGACCAATAAATAGATCATCTGAACAATATCCCACCCATTTTAAAAACCTTGCGCTAACACGCCGATCAATCATTTACTTTTCAATCGATACATAAAATGATTACGAACAAAACCTAGTATATTGTAAATACCAATGATATAAAAAGATCAAAAAAAACCTAACCCAATGATTTTTTATAATTTTACAGATCAAAAATCTACAATCAGGAAGTACATCAAGACTGGTACCTTGAAAGTCTACATTCTGATAACATATCGGCTATTTTTAAAATCCGATTTTATTGAGAGTTTTAATGTCCACGCTTACCACGTTAAAAGAGCTTCTTGCCCAACGCATCCTAATTATTGATGGTGCGATGGGAACTATGATCCAACGCCATAAACTGGAAGAAGTTGATTACCGTGGTGAGCGTTTTGCTGATTGGGCATCTGACTTAAAAGGTAACAATGACCTTTTAGTGTTAACTCAACCCCAAATTATTCAAGGCATCCATGAAGCTTACCTAGATGCTGGTGCTGACATTATTGAAACCAATAGCTTTAACGGTACACGTGTTTCAATGTCTGACTATCACATGGAAGATTTAGTCCATGAGATCAACTTTGAAGCAGCCCGACTTGCCAAAGCTGCTTGTGAAAAATACTCAACCCCTGACAAACCACGTTTTGTTGCTGGAGTATTGGGGCCTACATCACGTACCTGCTCGATCTCACCGAATGTAAATGATCCAGCGTTTCGCAACATTACCTTTGATGAACTCAAAGAAAATTATATTGAAGCCACACATGCTTTAATTGAAGGTGGTGCAGACATCCTTCTCATTGAAACTGTGTTTGATACTTTAAACTGTAAAGCAGCAATTTTTGCGGTAAAAGAAGTCTTTAAACAACTTGGCCGTGAATTACCGCTGATGATTTCAGGCACAATTACGGATGCTTCTGGTCGTACCTTAACAGGACAAACTGCAGAAGCATTTTGGAACTCTGTTCGTCACGGCGATTTATTGTCAATTGGATTTAACTGCGCCTTAGGTGCAGATGCCATGCGTCCACATGTCAAAACTGTATCAGATGTTGCGGATGTTTTTGTTTCAGCGCATCCAAACGCTGGCTTACCAAACGCATTTGGTGGCTATGATGAAACACCAGAAGAAACAGCTGCCTTCTTAAAAGAATTTGCTGAAAGTGGCTTAATCAATATCACTGGTGGATGTTGTGGTACCACACCTGACCATATTCGTGCCATTTATAATGCGGTTAAAGACATCCCACCGCGTAAAATTCCAGACATCAAACCTGCATGTCGCCTCAGTGGTTTAGAGCCATTTAATATTTATGACGACTCATTGTTTGTCAATGTTGGTGAACGTACCAATGTCACTGGTTCTAAAAAATTCCTCCGTTTAATCCGTGAAGAAAACTTTGCAGAAGCACTCGATGTTGCATTACAACAAGTAGTTTCAGGCGCACAAATCATTGACATCAATATGGATGAAGGAATGCTCGATTCGCAAAACGCGATGGTACATTTCTTAAATCTGGTTGCATCTGAGCCTGAAATCTCTAAAGTACCAATCATGATTGACTCCTCTAAATGGGAAATCATTGAAGCAGGTCTAAAATGTGTACAAGGTAAACCTGTTGTTAACTCCATTTCCTTAAAAGAAGGTTATGATGAGTTTGTCCATAAAGCACGTTTGTGTCGCCAATATGGTGCAGCTGTCATTGTGATGGCATTTGATGAAACAGGTCAGGCAGATACTGCCGCACGTAAACGTGAAATCTGTAAGCGCTCTTATGATGTGTTGGTCAATGAAGTTGGTTTTCCTGCGGAAGACATTATTTTTGATCCGAACGTTTTTGCTGTTGCAACGGGGATTGAAGAACACAATAACTATGCTGTGGACTTTATTGAAGCAACCGGCTGGATTAAACAAAACTTACCACATGCCATGATTTCTGGTGGTGTGTCTAACGTGTCGTTCTCTTTCCGTGGCAATGAACCTGTCCGTGAAGCCATTCACTCTGTATTCCTTTACTATGCCATCAAACAAGGCATGACCATGGGAATTGTCAATGCGGGTCAAATGGCCATCTATGATGATATTCCTAAGGAGCTGAAAGCCGCTGTTGAAGATGTCATTCTCAACCAGAATCAAGGTGACAGCGGTCAAGATGCAACAGAAAAATTGCTTGAAGTTGCTGAACAGTACCGTGGTCAAAGTGCTGCCCAAAAACAGGTTGAAAACCTTGAATGGCGTAATGAACCTGTTGAAAAGCGTCTTGAATATGCATTGGTCAAAGGGATTACCAGCTTTATCGATGAAGATACTGAAGAAGCCCGCTTAAAGTCCAAACGTCCACTTGATGTGATTGAAGGTCCATTGATGGACGGTATGAATGTGGTCGGTGACTTATTCGGCTCAGGTAAAATGTTCTTACCTCAAGTGGTTAAATCTGCACGGGTGATGAAACAAGCCGTAGCATGGTTAAACCCGTACATTGAAGCCGAAAAAACAGGCAGCCAATCCAAAGGTAAAGTGTTGATGGCGACTGTAAAAGGCGATGTACACGATATTGGTAAAAACATTGTCGGTGTTGTACTGGGGTGTAATGGTTATGACATTGTTGACCTTGGTGTCATGGTGTCTTGCGAGAAAATTTTACAGACTGCAATTGATGAAAAAGTCGATATTATCGGCTTATCAGGTTTGATTACCCCATCGCTTGATGAAATGGTGTTTGTTGCAAAAGAAATGCAGCGCAAGGGTTTTAAAATTCCACTGTTGATTGGTGGCGCAACTACATCGAAAGCACACACTGCAGTAAAAATTGATCCTCAATACTCAAATGATGCAGTGATCTATGTTGCCGATGCTTCTCGTGCGGTGGGTGTTGCAACCACCCTGTTGTCTCCCGAAATGAAGCCTAAATTTGTGGATGAACATCGTGCTGAATATGAAAAAGTACGTGAACGTATTGCCAACAAGCAACCGAAAGCAGCTAAATTGTCGTATACAGAATCCATTGAAAATGGTCTAAAAATTGACTTTGCCGCCAATCCACCAGTAAAACCTAACTTTATTGGTTTGCAAACCTTAACCCATTACCCTCTTGATACGTTAGTAGAATATTTTGACTGGACGCCATTCTTTATTTCTTGGAGTTTGGCGGGTAAATTCCCGAAAATTTTACAAGATGACGTGGTCGGTGAAGCTGCGACTGATTTGTATAATCAAGCTCAAGCGATGCTCAAAGACATTATTGACAATAAGCGTTTCGATGCGCGTGCCGTTTTTGGGATTTATCCTGCAAACCGTTCAGCCGCAGACTCTGTTGAGGTCTTTAATGAAGATGGTCAATCTGTAACCCATACCTTCCATCATATTCGTCAGCAATCAGATAAAGTTACAGGTAAACCTAATTTGTCTTTGGCTGATTTTGTTGCAACCAAAGCACAAGCCGAAGACTACTTGGGTGGTTTTACCGTTTCAATTTTTGGTGCGGAAGAAATGACGCATGAGTACAAAGCCAAAGGTGATGATTATTCTGCCATTCTTGCTCAGTCCTTAGGTGACCGTTTTGCTGAAGCATTTGCTGAACATTTGCATGAGCGTATTCGTAAAGAGTTCTGGGGCTATCAAGCCGATGAGCAACTGTCGAATGAAGAATTAATTAAAGAAAAGTATGTCGGTATTCGCCCTGCACCGGGCTACCCAGCTTGTCCTGAGCATTCTGAAAAAGCATCTTTGTTTGATTGGTTAGGCACCACGGATAAGATTGGTACGCAATTGACCAGCAGTTTTGCAATGTGGCCACCATCAAGTGTCAGTGGTTTCTACTATGCCAACCCACAGTCTGAATACTTTAACGTGGGTAAAATTGCGTTGGATCAGCTAGAAGATTATGCAAAGCGTAAGAATTGGACTTTGGATGAAGCCAAACGTTGGTTAGCACCGAATTTGGATGATTCGATTGCTTAGATTTATTTAAATCTCCCCTAACCCCTCTTTTCAAAGAGGGGAACTGCACGTCTCGATTGAATTACGTGAAAGCTCGTCCCTGAACAAGTTTAAAGTATTACTTTAAAACGAAGTTCAAGAAGGAGGGAATAGCTCGAATCGAAGACCATCATCCAATTCACGGCAGGTCCCCCTTTATCAAAGGGAGATTTAGGGGGATTCCAAATGCTGACTCGCCACATCAAAAACCTTCGAAATCCCCCTATCAATTTCCAGCAAAATTTTTCCATTATCAAATCTTAAAATAACTAAGCCTTGCTGAGTCAATGCTTCATCACGGATACGATCAGCTTCTAAACCCTCATCCGTATAATGCTGCCCACCATCGCATTCAATCACCAAATTTATAGCAGGACAGTAAAAATCGACGATGTAATTTAAAATCGGTTTCTGACGATAAAACTGTAAACCTAAAATTTGCTTGTGTCGTAACTTTAACCAAAGCAATAATTCTGCATCCGTCATATTATTCCTAAGATCACGAGACAGTTATTTTAAGTTTTTGTTATCGGGTTGCATTGCTGTTCTTCTTTTTAAATTTATTTAATCTTTTCCAATTGCCCGTTCTTACACTTCATTTTCAGCAAGCAATATTGCAAATCCAATACCATCATAAAATTCGCAACATTCCCCTCTTCAAAAAAGAGGGAAACTGCGATTTTAGCAGCACAAAGGAATATTTTTATATTAAAAAACCAATTCCCTCATACAAAATCCCGTCAATTAAAGGGATTTATCTAAAAAAACTACGATCCAATAACCCCCCAAAAAAAAATGGCCTGAATCTATACCTATTACTTTCTAAAATTAGACAACAAATTATTGGTAATCGACTTATTATTTTCAACGATTCTGGTCTTTTTGGCCTTTGCTGATTGATCTTCAACGCGTTCAATTTTGGTTGCTTTTAACTTGCCGTTATTTTCAACAACGATAAATTTAACTCTTTCATTTCGCTTTGGCTCACCCTCTGCAAGCGGAAAATCCGAAATATGAAAGAAAATATCTTGTTCAAGTCCACCAATAAAGCCAAAGCCTCTATCGGCATCGTATTGTTTAATTTTTCCTTGTTGGAATTCAGGCTTCATACATATTACTCATCGCGGTACACAATCGCTGTATTATACCCTGATCTTGATCAATAGATAAAATAGCAAAAAATAGTCTTGCTTCATCCTAATTGCAGCGATAAAAAAGCCCACTTTTCAGCAGGCTTCTATACAACTTGAGTTCTAATGCGCATGTCCTGCGCCGACATTCCCTTTCGGTTTTGGACATAACCAAATAATCAATCCTGCGAAAATAAAAATCATCGCAAAAATTAAAAACACATGATTAACCGAAAGCGTTAAAGCCTCTTTATCGACCAAATTTGAAATGGTACCCAACGCCATTTCAGGACTAAAGCCACTGTTGACCAAGTTACGTTGAGTTTCCTCAACATGCATAGTCGACACGATTTCACTACGTGCCAGCTTGGTATGATCATCCCAAATGGTCACCGCAATAGATGCACCAATAGCCCCTGCCATAGTTCGCATAAAGTTCATCAAACCTGCAGCAGAAGCCACTTCATCTGGACGTACCACACCTAAAGCAATATTAGACAGTGGGATAAAGAAGAACGGTACCGCGAAACCTTGAATAATCTGTGGTAACGCCAGCGCCATAAAGTCAGCATCACTGGTCCAAAATGAACGCATTAATGTAACGCCACCTAAAATCATCAGACCAAAACTCGACAAGGCTCTGGGGTCGTATTTAGTCGCAAGTTTGGCAACCACTGGCGACATCATCAAACTACCAAAGCCCATCGTCGCAGTCAGATAACCTGCCCAAGATGCGGTATAGCCCAAGTTAATCTGTAACCATTGTGGAATGAGCACAATACTGCCAAAGAATGCTGCAAAGGCAAAAGCCAATGAGATTGTTGCTATAGTAAAACCACGGTATCGGAAAATTTGTATATTGACGATAGGATGTTTTTCATAATATTCCCAGATGAAAAAGGCGATAAATCCAACTACCAAAATCACAGCCAAAATACAAATAAAGCTGTTATTAAACCAATCTCGCTCATGCCCCAAATCGAGCATTAACTGTAATGCGCCAATCCAAATGATCAGCAGCGTTAAGCCAATGGTATCAATCGGGAGTTTAGCAATCGGTGTTTCAGCAACTTTTAATAGACGCATCACCCCAACAGCACAGATCACACCCACTGGAATATTGATAAAGAAAATCCAATGCCATGACCAGTTATCACTGATCGTACCGCCTAAAATAGGACCTAGAATCGGTCCAACAACGGTCGTCATTGCCCACATCCCCATTGCTTGAGAATGCTTTTCGGGTGGGAAAATACGCATCAACAAAGTTTGACTGAGTGGCATGATTGGACCACCAAATAAACCCTGTCCGATCCGGCAGATCACTAACATCGCCAAGCTATTGGATAAGCCACAAAGAATTGAAAATGTGGTAAAGCCAATCAGACTGATGGTAAATACCCGAACAGCACCAAAACGTCCTGCGAGCCACCCCGTTAAAGGTACACAGATGGCTTCAGCAACAGCATAGGAAGTAATCACCCAAGTCCCTTGAGAACTTGATACTGCTAAACTTCCAGTAATATGAGGCACAGAAACATTGGCAATGGTCATATCCAGTACGACCATAAAATTGGCAAGTGCTAAAAAGAAGGCGGCAAGAAGTAAACGCCCACCTTTAAGCTCACTTTGAAACGTTGCTGTATTCATAAGTGATTACTTCGCTGAAGAGGTATCAACCTCAGCATTCATGGATAAACCCACACGTAATGGATGCTCAGCCAACTCTTTAGGATCGAGTTTGATACGTACAGGTAGACGTTGAACCACTTTAATCCAGTTACCTGTCGCATTTTGTGCAGGAATCAACGCAAATGCTGAACCTGTACCACCAGAAAAGCCGATCACCGTACCGTGATACTCTACTTTCTTCCCATAGAGGTCTGAAGTGAGGGTTGCCTTCTGACCAACTTTCACGTTTTGCAACTGACTTTCTTTAAAGTTTGCATCCACATAAAGTTCAGCCAAAGGAACCACTTTCATCAGACTTGTCCCTGGTGCAATACGCTGACCGACTTGAATACTACGGCGGGCAATCACACCATCTAACGGCGCTTTAATTTCTGTACGTTGTAAATCTAAAAGTGCTTGATCAAGTTTGGCTTGAGCCACCAATACATCAGGGGTTGAACTTTGTGAGGTACCCCGAATTAAAGCTTCATTGGCATCTAAATTACTTTGTGCAGCTTTACGTTTAGATTCCGTTTGCGCCAATGCTGCTTTTGCCACATCGACATTTGCTTTGGCATTGTTTAAAGCACTTTGTGCTTTGCTAAATTCTTCTTTAGAAATTGCACCTGTCGCGCTTAACTGCTGACGGCGTGCAAACTCTTGTTGTGCTTGTTGATACGCCACATCGGCTTGTGCCACTTGTGCTTTAGCACTGTTAATATCATCTGCACTGACTAAAATCTGTGAGGACAATGAACTGCTATTTGCCGAGCTTTGCGTATATTGACGCTTGGCTTTGGTCAACGCTGCTTCAGCTTCTGCAACAGCGATTTTTGCATCACGATTATCAATAATTGCAAGCACATCGCCTTTTTTCACTTGTTGAGTATCACTGACCAAAACCTCAGCAACTTGTCCGCTGACCATCGAAGTGATTTCAGCAGTTTCAGCACCGACATAGGCATTGTCTGTTTCAACAATATTGCCAAAAATAAAAGCCCAGATTGCATATAGAATTGCAGCTACAACAACAATAATGGCAAAAATCTTCAGCATTTTTTTACGTTTTTGTTTGGCTTCCAAATCCGCTTGCGCTTGATTTTCATCATTTGGAGAGGCATTCGTCGTTTGCGCGTCAGTCATCGCATGTTCCTAGCTTACTTGGACTTGTCAAAACATCTTTGCATTTTGGAGATATAAACTGAAAAACTGCTTAATCATATCTATATGACATTGCTTGATGGTTGAATAAGTCAACTTCTTAAAATTGTGGTGCTCAATTTTACAGGTAAAAATCATATTATGAGAATAAAAATATTACTCTATAGTTTATCTTTATAAAATAGGATGATCTTATTGATATTCATATTTTTTTGAAAAAAAAAAGCCAACAAAATATCTATTTTGCTGGCTTATATTGACACAAAGAATACAAAAGTGTACTGATTAGTACACTTTTCAGCTTAATCAATAAGCATAAGAAGCAATAGCTGTCGCAATCGCCTTACCTTCATTGTTGAGCATGGTCATACGCATGGTGCAACCTTTACGCCCCATTCTCAAGGTTTCAGCTTTGGCAATAAAGTATTCACCGCGCCCAGGTGCAAGATAATCCACACGCATATCAACTGTCGCTAAACGAGAAACTTTCTTTAACGTGTCTGGCAATTGATCTGGCTCTGCACGTTTATATAGCTCCCCCATTGCCACAATTCCACCAATACTATCCAGCAATGTCGCGGCCACACCACCATGTAAAATTTGAAATGCGACATTGCCAATCAAATACGGTTTCATTTCGATGTAGCCTTCAATCTCATCATTGACAACACGCATTTGCATATTGTTATGTGAAAAATAAGGCGAACCATTAAACGCTTTAGTGAGTTGGTTAAGCACCACATTTAGATCTGCTTTCGCGCCTAAATGTAAATTACCAGTCCACTTTTTTTGCGATTCGCTAGGCGCAGAATCAATTTTAGAAGAATCACTCATCATCATTTCGAAACCAATATTGAGAAAAATTTTCAGCTTTTTCCCAAAAAATATATGAAAGGGCTACAATATATGCCTAGTTTAATACTGAACATCGAGATTGTTATGACTTATACGTTCAATCGTCCTGCTTTTCCAGCTACACGTATGCGCCGTATCCGTAAAAACGATAAGCTTCGAGCAATGGTAAGAGAGACTCAACTCACAGCAGATCATCTCATTTATCCAGTATTTGTGCTTCCGGGACAAAACCAAAGCCAAGATGTACCAAGTATGCCAAATGTTCAACGATTGTCAGCAGACTTATTGTTGAAAAAAGCAGAAACACTATTAGAACTTGGTGTATCAAAACTTGCCTTATTCCCCGTTACACCACAACAAGACAAAAGTTTAACAGCAGAAGCAGCGTGGCATGAAGACGGTTTAGTTCAAAATACTTTACGTTTGCTAAAAAAAGAATTGCCTGAGATGGTGCTCATCACGGATGGTGCATTAGATCCTTATACCACCCATGGTCAGGACGGTATTATTGACAATACAGGTTATGTGTTAAATGATGAAACAGTCCAATGCCTGATCAAACAAGCCTTAAGCCATGCTGAAGCAGGTGCAGATGTGATCGCGCCAAGTGACATGATGGACGGCCGTATTGGTGCAATCCGCCAAGCTTTAGAAAGTAACGATTTTATTTATACCAGTATCATGGCGTACTCTGCAAAATATGCGTCTAGTTTCTACGGTCCTTTCCGCGATGCAGTTGGCTCATCATCCAACCTAAAAGGTGGTAATAAGTATAACTACCAAATGGATGTCGGTAATCGTGCTGAAGCACTGCATGAAATCGCCCTCGATATTCAAGAAGGCGCAGACATGGTGATTGTTAAACCAGGTATGCCATATTTGGATGTGGTACGTGAAGTTAAAGATACCTTTGGTGTCCCAACCTTTGTTTATCAAGTCAGTGGTGAATATGCCATGCTTGCTGCAGCCATCCAAAATGGCTGGTTATCAGAAAGCGTGATCATGGAATCATTGATGTGCTTCCGTCGTGCAGGTGCAGATGGTATTTGGACCTATTATGCAGAAGATGCAGCACGTCAATTAAAAGAGATGAAGTAAAAAATTCCTCCCTTACTGAATTCATGGTTCCTTACCTTTTAGAAAGGGAAGTGTCCATTACTGATTCGGTCGTGGAAGGAAAGTCCCCTCTTTCAAAAGATAAGCAGTATTGCTTTTGTAGGTGGGGATTAAAATTCTAAATTGGTACAGAATACACAATGCATATCGCCATTATCGGTGCAGGAGTAAGTGGCTTACTCAGCGCGCTTGAACTTGTTGAACAAGGTTGCACCATCACTCTGTTCGATCAACAACATGCTGGACATGCTGCTTCATGGGCGGGTGGCGGTATTTTGTCACCCATGTATCCATGGAGATATCCAAATGAAGTCAATCATCTGGCACAACATGGCAAACAACTTTACCAACAATGGAATGAGAAACTACAGCCTAAAACAGGGATAGACTTTCAAATCCATGAAACTGGAATGCTAATTTTTGACGAAGCAGATTTTGAGCTTGGACTCGGTTATAAAGACCAACATCAAGAACCGATGCAGCATTGTGAATACCTGCAAAGAGAGCAGCTTGAAACCATCAACCCACATATTTCAGCACAATTTCAACATGCAATTTATTTTCCACATTTAGCCAATGTTAGAAATCCAAGACTTCTTAAATCACTGATCAGCTATCTCAAACAACACCCTCAAGTTGAAGTGTATGAAAATACATGGATCGAAAAATTTAATATTCAAAATCAAAAAATTCAGTCTGTTGAAAGTACCAATGGGCGACGTTTTTTCGCAGATCAATTTGTGATTACCACAGGCGCATGGTCAAATTGCTGGGCAGAACAATTACAGCTTTCGATCCCAGTAGAGCCAGTTCAAGGACAAATGATGTTATTTAAAACCCCTGAAAACTGGCTACCCACCATGTGTATGAACAATGTCATGTATTTGATCCCACGCCTAGATGGTCATATCGTATGTGGTTCAAGCATGGACAATATCGGGTTTGATAAGCGTCCAAATGTACAAACACAGCAAAATATTTATAAAGCCTGTATCGAGATGGTCCCTGAATTGACAAACTTCCCTATTGTTAAGCAATGGGCAGGATTACGTCCCAGTTCACCGACAGGCATTCCATATATAGGAAAAATGCCTAAACTGAACAATTTATGGGCAAATTTTGGACATTACCGTAATGGCTTATGTATGGGGCCTGCTTCTGCACAGTTATTAAGACAATTGATGCTCAATCAAGATACACATGTTGATTCAACAGCTTATTCAACCGAGCGATTAACTGCATATACACCTCTCACTCAGTAATCATCTTTTAGCTAAAAAGTGTTAGGTTCTGGCATGAAACAATCAAAGAGAAGACGCTTAGCCGCTTCTCTCATCGAAAACGATTGATAAAATTGCTGATGCCGACAAGTGATTTACCAATAATTCTCTACAGCAATATTACCTTCACCCCGACGATTCATCGTTAAACCACGGGATTTTAATGCGGCTTTGGTGTCATCCACCATTTGTGGGTTTCCACATAGCATGACATGAGTGGTATCTGCATTGAATTTTAAATCAGCGGCTTTTTCCAATTCACCATTTTCAATCAAAATTGGTAAGCGATCATGCAAGGTGGCATTGGGATCACGCGTAACAATCGGGATAAATTTAAAACCTGTATGTCCCTCCCCAAAAAGCTGGGCAATCTCTTGGATCCGATCGACATAAGCCAATTCAGATTCAGTTCTTACGCTATACACCAAGTTGATTTTTTCGTACTTTGACCAAGTTTCAAAATCTTGTAGCATCGAAATAAAAGGCGCTAAACCTGTGCCCGTTGCCAACAACCACAAATCTTTAGGCAACGGCAATTGATAACGTGCTAAAGTTAAGAATCCATAGGGGATTTTTTCCAAATAAAGCTCATCACCGACTTGTAAATGCTGTAAATTGGAGGTAAATGCACCATCAGGAACAACGATTGAAAAAAATTCGAGTGTTTCATCAAACGGGGATGAAACCACGGAATATGCCCTTACCACCAATTCATCACCCACTTTTAAACCAATGCGAGCAAATTGCCCAGCGGTAAACTTAAAATGAGCAGGTCGAGTCATGGTGAAACTGAAAAGTGTATTGGTCCAACGCTGAACAGACAAAACCTTTTCTATGCTAAATTTTTCAATTGACATGATTTCTTCGTGGCATGAAACATAGTCCTCATGGTAGCATGACTATATAATCTATGAATATTAAAATGTTAAGGCTCTACTTATGCGAATGACTTTACGCCAGTTGGCGGTTTTTGTTGCTGTCGCTCAAGAAGGCACCGTGACTAAAGCAAGTGATGCGGTTCGGTTGACTCAAAGTGCGGCAAGTATGGCTTTGGCAGATTTAGAAGATGGGCTGGGAGCCCCCCTTTTCGATCGTCTTGGTAAGCGCTTACAGCTCAATGATCTTGGTCGCTTCTTACTTCCCCAAGCTTTAGAAATTTTAGGCCGCTGTGAAGCTTTTGAACAAGCAGCCAAAGGCGAATTACAAAGTATTGATTTACGCATTGGTGCAACACTGACTATCAGTGATTATTTAATGCCTGACTTAATGGCAAACTTTTTACAAGTTCAACCTCAAGCACATTTGCAACTCCAAGTTGGCAATACCCGTCAAATGATTGAAGCCGTCAACCAATTCCAACTGGATTTAGCATTGATTGAAGGTTCATGCTTCTTACCACAACTTCAATGTATTCACTGGCGAGATGACGAACTTGCGGTATGTTGTTCACCTAATCATCCACTTGCAAATTTACATCGTGAATTAAAACAGTCTGACTTTCAACATGTTGAATGGATTTTGCGTGAAGAAGGTTCTGGCACACGTGAAGTTTTTGACAATGCCATTCTAAAAGACCTAGAAAATGCCAATATCCGCTTAACTTTGGGTCATAATGAAGCGATTTTAAAAATTGTCGCAGGTGGTTTAGGAATGTCATGTATTTCTAAATTAGCCATTCAGCCTTTGCTGGACAAAGGGCAATTGGTAATTTTAAAGACTCCTTTTTGGCAACTTGCACGTCCTTTGTACATGCTTGTACATCGTCAAAAGTACCAAGGTCCTGGTTTAAGAGCCTTCTTAAAATTCTGTGAACACGGATAAAACTAAAGCTCCTCTTGGAGCTTTTATATAATTTTTAGCTTAATAAAGTTATTTACCAAATTGTCTTTCGCATGGCTGACCATCATGATCGCCATCCATTTGCGTATTAGGACAATTTTTAATAAAAAATACAGCTTCATCATAGGATGTCATTTGACTGCAATGTGTCCGCCCATCACATTGATAAGGCGATTTTACCATTGATGATGTCGCTACAGTTGCGTTAGATTGCACTGTTACCTGAGCATGTTCAGTCCTTACTAAGTTATGATCACCATTTATTAAAGCATTTTGCGATTTTTCACTAAACTTTACTGGTTTGACATAACCAATTTCTTTGCGTTGTTGCTCAATAATTTGTTGCTGCTGGTGTTCTAACAAGGTAAGTTTATTATGCTGTTCATCCTGATAGGTTTGGTATTGATTCCATGTCGCAAAACTAAAATAAACGAAGCCAAAAACAATCACTAAAATTACCACAGACATAAAACCAAATTTCTGTCCTTCACTTTTACTTCGTCTTAATATATTTTTTTGCTTATCAATATTGATGTTTTTATTTTTTAATTCATTACTCATCGCTACATCCAAACGAATCATTTGATGTGCTTTTAATGTTCCTTGCTCATTGATAATTACATACTTTATAGTTTCCCCTTTTTTCGGTTGACCACCTAGTTTTGGAAAATCAGCGATGTAGAATACGACAGATTGCGCTGAATTATGATCCAATAAAAGTCCGTAACCTTTATCATGATGATATTCAATGATTTGCCCCAAATAAAACATAAAACTTCTCTTTTAAAATAAGTTTGAACCACAATAAATTCAACTCGTTTCAGATGTTTAGTGTGAGTATGCCTTGCGTTTTTGCTGTTTAATCTTGTCCTTTTGTTGTTGTTGATATTGTTGAAATCTCATTTCAGTTTCGATTTTGTACTGCTTATAACGATCTCTTGCATACATTACAGAACTTACCCCAATGAATATCACTACAGCAACGGTCACCACCCAAGGATTCAATGCTAGACGTTTTTCAAGTCTAATTTTCTTTATAGGCTGTTTGCGTTTTGAGTATAAAAATTTAACTTTTAACTTTTGAATTAAACTTTGGATCGCATTTAAACGCATATTTTTTTCAAGCAACTGCTGATTCATTTGCCTATCAAAATATAAATCTTGTTCTTTAAAACATTGCCCCTCTACCAACATCTCTACAGGCTTAACCAACTCTTGTTTCTTAGAGTCCCCCGCAATTTCAATATTTTGATACGCCTCTCCCAAATCAGAAAGCATAACCTCACAAATTCCTTCAGTGGTTTTAATGTTATTAACTGTATGAATTTCGTCTTGGGATTCAGTATTTTGGATAACTTTAATAGAAAGGTCAACTTGTGTTTGCGCTACAGGCTCAATTTGATTGTTTTGGTATAAATTTATGCTACCTTCTTCTATCATAGGATTACTAATTAGAGTTTGTATGGGCTCGACAAAGATTACTTGTTGCTCCTCTACAACTAAGTCAATAGCTGGAATAGCTTCTACTGAAACCAATTGCTCTGTTTGAGTTTGTGTTTTGATATTAGCTAAATCGTTATCAGCTACCAACCTTCTCTTTTTAAGCGCTTTTCGAATAGTTCTAATTTGTTCATAGCCATTTTCTGAATGGAGACGCGTATTAGGTAACTTATTTTGATCATTCGCATAATTTTTATAATCAAACCGCACAATAAATTTAGCTAAGGTTGCACCATATTGTTCTAAAACAACACACTTAATCCGCTCGCCAATTTGAGGAAGAATGGATTGATTTGAAAAATCTTCTAATTTAAAAACAACTTGTTGATGATTATCATTTAATTCAATTAGACCTTGCCCTAAATCATTATCGAAAAAGGTTACTGTCCCTTTTCTGAACATTTTTTATTCTCTTATAATTAAAAAAGGAGGCCCCTATAGCCTCCTTTGATCATACTAAATTTTAATCTTTTTGCACACTGCCAAAAATTTTATCACCAGCATCTCCTAGACCTGGCACGATATATCCCTGTTCATTTAAACCTTGATCAATTGAAGCAGTAAAAATCGTCACATCTGGGTGAGCTGCTTCCACACGTTTAATGCCTTCAGGTGCTGCAACTAACACCATAACACGGATATCTTTACAACCACTTGCTTTCAACACGTCAATCGCAGCAACCAAAGATGAACCAGTTGCCAACATCGGGTCAATAATCATAGCTAAACGATTTTGTACATCTGGAACCAATTTTTTATAATAAGTACGTGCTTCCAAGGTTTCTTCATCCCGTTCTAAACCGAGAACTGAAACTTTTGCACTTGGAATAAGATTTAAAAAACCTTCTAACATGCCAATACCAGCACGTAAAATCGGCACTACAGTGATTTTTTTACCCGCAATTCTGTCCACTGTGACTTTACCGTTCCAACCATCAATCTCGTGATCACACACAGGTAAATCTTTGGTTGCTTCATAAGTTAAAAGCATGGTTACTTCTTGAGCAAGTTCACGGAAATTCTTAGTACTAATGTCAGCACGGCGTAATAAACCTAATTTATGACGAATAAGTGGATGACGAATTTCTTGAATAGACACGGGAGGACACCTAAAAGGATAAAAGTAAATTTCCATTATTATAAATGTTTTTTATATCTGAGATAAGAAAAGCCCTCAATGAATGAGGGCTTTTTTTGTTAATAGCAGGGTTTTATTGCGATTAGTGTTGCTGGCTCATCAAGAAATGTAAAGGAGATAAAATTTCTGATTTCAACGCCAAGCTGATGATTGGATCTGGATAAACACCAATGATCAATACCAAAGCAGCAGCACCGAGCACCATAAGACCACCCACTTTTTGTCCCCAATGATCAACAGCATCAATACGAGGATTATCTGGTGGCGTCATATACATCACGATCATCACACGTAAGTAGTAATACAAACCAATACCACTACCCACCACTACCATAGCAGCCAAGAACCAATGTTCTGTGGTTACAGCAGCAATCACCACCATAAACTTACCAATGAAACCAGCGGTTAATGGAATCCCTGCAAGAGAAAGCATCATCACTGTTAATGTCGCAGTCAGTACTGGACGACGCCAGAATAAACCACGGTAATCCGCAAGAGACTCAGCTTCATCAACATTGTTATATGGGCTCGACATTAACGCGACAGCACCAAAAGCACCAATCGTAGTTAAGGTATAAGTCACCACATAGACGCTTACGCTGCCTAAACTTGCATAACCTAAACTAATCAAAGCAATCAATAAATAACCAAAATGGGCGATTGATGAATAACCTAAAATTCGTTTTAAGTTGACTTGGCGTAATGCAAGGAAGTTCCCGACTAAAATCGAAAGCACAGCGATCACTGTTAATACAGTCACGATAGACGGTACAAGAATGAAACCTGAACTTAAAATAAAGCGTACTAATAAACCAATCGTTGCGACTTTAGCAACAGTTGCAAGATAAGTAGCGATTGGCGCAGGCGCACCTTGATAAACATCTGGTGTCCATTTATGAAATGGCGCCAATGATAATTTAAACGCAATCGCAATCACGATTAATCCTGAACCCAACAAAATCATTGGTTGAGCAAGGAAACCTTTTAACTGTTCAATAAAGTCAGCCAAAGATGCAATTTGTTGCACTTGTGCTAACTGATTTCCATACAAACCTGGGAAGTCAGTAAATGACAATGTACCTGTATAAGCATAAACGTATGCCATACCCATCAACAAAATTGCTGAAGCGGTTGCAGAAAGTACCAAATACTTTACGCCAGCTTCTAGCGATTTTCCACGCTGATGCGTATATGCCAATAAGCCATACACAGGAATTGACAAAAGCTCCAAACTAATAAAGAACGACGCATAGTGAGAACTTGCCACCATTAACATTGCCCCTGTTACAGAGATCAACATCAAGATATAAAGCTCTTCACGATTATCTTTATAAGTTTCAATATAAGCGTGAGATAACGTACAGCATGCGAGTGCAGCAACTACTGCAATAAATTGATAAAACAATGTAAATGGATCAACCACAAACATGTTCATCACATTTGATGGTGCAAATGAACCACCAAACATCATGAATAAAATATCAATTGCAGCAAGGTTTAAACCCACCACCGATGCAGTTGCAATCAAATTATGATTACGCTTGATCGAGGTTAGGATCATCACCACTACAGCGGTTAAAGCAACAATAAAAACTGGTGCTAAAGGCATGAGACCCGAAAATGACATAGTGAAGTTCATGACTATTGGATCTCCACATTTTGTTGAGATACGACTTGTTGTGCCGCATCAACAACTTCTTGAACTGGAATATAGCTATTTGATAACCACGCCATACTTGAGTGAGAAATATCAAGGAAGCTTTGTGGATATACACCTAACCATAATAAGCCAAATGCACAGATCAATAGAATTACTGTTTCACGTACATTCAAGTCTTTTAATGGACTTTCATAATGCTTTTTCTGTTCTTCATTTGGCGTACCAAATAAAGCTTTGTGGATCAGAATCAAGCCATAAAGACCAGCAAAGACCAAGCTAATAGCAGCAATGATGGTAAATGTAGGGAACTTAGCGAATGAACCCATCAAGATCAGGAATTCACCAATAAAGTTACCTAAACCTGGAATGCCCACAAGTGCAGAGACAAAGAACATCAAGAAGAATGGTAAATACTGGAATTGACCACGAATACCACCCATCAAACGTAAGTCACGGGTATGTAAGCGTTCATACACTTGACCACACATAATGAACAATGCAGCAGATGACAAGCCATGTGCCAACATCATGATCATTAAGCCTTGGAATGTCAGAATATTACCGGCATAAAGTGCAAGTAATACGAAACCCATATGCGAAATAGAAGTATAAGCAAGCAGGCGTTTCATATCTGTTTGCTGGAAAGCACACCAAGCGCCGTAGAAAATACCAATCAAACCTAAAATAATCGCAATATCGGCAAATTGTGCAGATGCTGCTGGGAAGAATGGCAATACAAAGCGCAATAAACCGTACGCAGCAGTTTTAATCAAGATCCCCGCTAAGTCTACAGAACCTGCTGTAGGTGCTTGTGCATGGGCATCTGGTAACCAACCGTGTAATGGGAATACTGGCAACTTGACTGCAAAACCAATAAAGAAACAGATCATCAACGCATAGGCAATATGTGGTGCCTGAGCATCTAAAGTATTTGCAACAGCAAGTAAGTAGTTATAGTCGAAGCTAATCGTACCTGACATCTGAGAACCATAGACCACTAAGCCTAAGATACCGATGAGCATGATTAAGCCAGCGACTTGGGTGTAGATAAAGAACTTGGTTGCAGCATAAACACGTGATTTACCGTCTGCGCCTTTATGACCCCAAAGTGCGATCAAGAAGTAGATAGGGACCAGCATCATCTCCCAGAAGAAGAAGAACAAGAACATATCAATTGCAAGGAAAACCCCGATTACCCCACCCAAAGACCATAAAAGGTTTAAATGGAAGAAGCCGACATTCTTTTGAATTTCACCCCATGAACAACCCACTGCAAGTACACCCAGTAATGCAGTCAAGCCCACCATCAGCAATGAAAGACCATCTACAGCCAAATGAATGTTAATACCGAGTGATTTAATCCAAGGTAAATAAAATTCTGCTGCCCAAGTTGGAGTCTTCGCCCCCAACTCATAGCTAAAGCCACCTTGTTTCCACAAAATCAGTGTTAAGCCCAATGTAACGAGCATACCGACTAATGCGATATAACGTGGCAAATGTTTATCAAGTTTATCGACCAACCAACACACGAAACCTGCAATAAAAGGTACAAGAATCAGTGCGGGTAAAATCCAATTGTTTGTGATTTCCATCTTATTTCCCCACTACCTGAATCACGATCAAGATCATCAGCAATACCACCACACCGAGTGACATACTTGATGCATATTCACGTAATGAACCTGTTTGACGGGTACTTGTAAATTTATTTCCACTATTTACGATTGCAGGTAATAACAGCCATAAACCATCAACTGGGTCACGACCTAAAATTTTCGCAATGAGTAAATAAGGTTGAACAAAAACAAGGTTGTATAAAGAATCGAAACCAAATGCATTACGGCAGATATTTGCAAGTCCAGCACCAAATGAAGTGGCTGCAAAACCTTGCACCGCTTTATAAGCGAAAGCAAATAACACCACACCTACAGCTAAACCGACCAATGCGATACCGACTGCAAGGTGTTCTGCACCATGCATCCCTTCTTCAATCGCTTGAGAAACTTCAAATGCTGGGATATGTGCTGCATTTAAAATGTTCATCACTGGCGCTTTTAAGAAGTAAGCCAAACCTGTTGAGAGAACAGCCAAGATACCTAAAGGCGCCCAATACGTTGCACCTTTGATTTCGTGATAATGTGTTTTTTCTTCACCAAAGAATACAACCCAAATTAAACGGAATGTATAAATCGAAGTTAAGAATGCACCCGCAACACCCACCCAATACAATGAGTTATACAATGCCACAGATTGACCTTGCGCCCAAACAGCACCCAAGATTGCATCTTTTGAGAAGAAGCCGATCGTAATAAATGGAATTGCAGCAAGTGCACCACCACCAATCGCGAAGCAAGCAAATAAGAATTTGTTTTTGTAGAACAAGCCACCCATTTTAAAGATGTTTTGTTCATGATGGTAAGCCAAGATCACTGCACCCGAAGACAAGAACAATAATGCCTTAAAGAATGCATGTGCAAGCATATGGAACAGACCTGCTTGATACGCTTCTGCACCCACAGCCATAAACATATAACCGAGCTGACTCATGGTAGAGTAAGCCAGAATACGTTTGATATCTGTTTGAACCAAAGCCGCAAAGCCAGCAACCAACAATGTTACAGCACCTGTAATCGAAATGAACTGCATCACTTCTGGTGTCATTTCAAATACAGAGAACATACGGCAACATAAGTAGATACCAGCGGTAACCATTGTTGCAGCATGGATCAATGCAGATACTGGTGTCGGACCAGCCATTGCATCTGCCAACCATGTTTGTAATGGGATTTGCGCAGATTTACCAGCTGCACCCAAGAACAACATCAATGACGTGATCAATGCCAAGTTATGATCAAGTGCCAGAACTTGTGAAGCATTGGCAACAATCGTGCCGATGTGTAAAGTACCAAATTGTTGGTAAAGCAAGAACAATGCGATCAGTAAGAATACATCACCAACACGCGTTACTGTAAATGCTTTAATTGCCGCAAAACCATTTGCAGGGTTTTGGTAGTAATAACCAATCAACAGGTAAGAACACAGACCTACGCCTTCCCAACCTAAGAATAACAACGCTAAGTTGTCACCCAATACAAGCACCAACATGCTTGCAACGAATAAGTTGAAGTATGAGAAGAAACGTGCGAAGTCTTCTTCACCACGCATGTACCAAGTTGCAAAGATGTGAATCAGGAAACCTACACCTGTCACCATGCCCATCATTAATAATGACAAGCCGTCAAGATGCAAACTTACACCCGGTGCAAAACCGCCTACATTGAACCAAGTCCATAAATGCTGTGCTTGCGCAACTGAACCCTGCTTAACAAAGTCCATGCCTGCAATCAGTGCAAATAAAGCAGAAAGGCCAACAGAACCCGCACCAATAATTGCTGCTACATTTTCAGGAAGTTTATTACGTCCTGCCGCTAAAAGTACAAAGCCAATCAGCGGAAATAAAATCGTTAAATATAAATAACTCATCCGCGCATCTCACTAGCAGCATCTACATCCAGATGATGGAAGCGATGATAGAACTGGAGGACGATCGCTAGACCGATACAAGCCTCTGCCGCAGCAAGTGTGAGGATCAAAATAAACATAATTTGACCATCAGGTTGTGCCCATGCACTTCCTGCCACAACGAATGCCAATGCTGCTGCATTCATCATGATCTCAAGGCTCATTAACATAAATAATAGGTTGCGTCGCACCATTACACCGTAAAAACCCAGTGCAAAAAGGATAGTTGCGACGATCAAACCATGTTCTAAAGGAATGTTGCCCATTACTGTTTATCCTCTGCTGCACTCGGTTCACGTTTGCCTAAGTGGAATGCTGCAACCAATGCTGCAAGCAATAACATTGCGGCAACTTCAACCAATAATAAATAGTGGGTAAAGAGTGCTTGACCAATTGCTTTAGGTCCAATCACTTGAGTTCCAAGTACTGCACCAGATTGCGTGTAGTCTGAACCTAATACCCAAACCAAACATAAGCCGATTAAGAAGCTCATGAGTGCTGGATAGGCCCAAGCATCTGAAGTCAACCATTTACGCTCTTGATCAACTGTATGTTGACCAAGGTTGAGCATCATTACTACGAATACGAACAACACCATGATCGCGCCCGCATAAACAATCACTTCAAGTGCAGCTGCAAATGGTGCACCAATGATTAAGAAGATCCCTGCAACAGCAAGTAAAGAAACGATCAAACTTAATAAAGCATGTACTGGATTGGTGTTGGTCACAACACGAATCGTCGAAACAATGGCCACAAGAGCCATTAAATAAAATGGCCACATCATGGTAATAAGCTCCGTACATCTACAGGCGCACTTTCACGTTGCGCTTGACCTTTTTCTTTACCATCAATTGCCATACCACTTACACGGTAGAAATTGTAGTCTGGGTATTTACCTGGTCCTGAAATGAGTAAATTTTCTTTCTCATAAACAAGATCCTGACGGACATATTCGCCTAACTCAAAATCTGGTGTTAACTGAATGGCAGTTGTTGGACATGCTTCTTCACACATACCGCAGAAAATGCAACGTGAGAAGTTAATGCGGAAAAATTCTGGATACCAACGTCCATCATCTTTTTCAGCTTTCTGCAATGAAATACAACCAACAGGACATGCAACCGCACATAAGTTACACGCAACACAACGCTCTTCACCGTCTGGGTCACGTGTTAATACGATACGACCACGATAGCGTGGAGGTACGATTTGTTCGGCTGGCACTTCTGGATATAAAATCGTATCGCGTTTGCGTGTGACATGGCTAAATACCATCCACAACGAACGAACAATTGATCCTACGCCAGCTAGAATTTTATACATTTTGTACTCCCTGCTGTCCTAGGCCTGATTCATCAGAATCACAGCACCAGTCACCAAAAGGTTGACCAATGCAAGTGGTAAACACACTTTCCAACCAAAATTCATAACTTGGTCATAACGTGGACGCATTAAAGAACCACGTGCCAAGACAAACATCATTACAAAGAATGCTGTTTTCGCAATGAACCAGAACGCATCTGGAATGAATGGAATATTTAAATTAAATGGTGCTAACCAACCGCCAAAGAATAAAGTCACGATCAGTGCAGAAATTAGAATGATGTTGACGTATTCAGCAACGAAGAACATCCCCCATTTCATACCACCATATTCGACATGGTAACCTTCTGCCAATTCTTGTTCAGCTTCTGGTTGGTCAAATGGATGACGATGCGTTACCGCAACCCCAGCAACCACGAAGATCATGAAACCAATGAATTGTGGAATCACAAACCATACATCACGTTGTGCTTCTACGATTTCACGCAAGTTAAATGAACCCGCAATTGCCACCACACCCATCAATGAAATCCCTAAAAAGACTTCATAAGAAATGGTTTGTGCTGCTGAACGTAGACCACCTAATAGTGCATATTTGTTGTTGGATGCCCAACCACCAAATAACACCGCATATACTGCAATACCTGCCATTGCCATAAAAAACAATAGACCGATACTCATGTCTGAAACACCTAAGTAAGGTGAAACAGGAATAACCATGAATGACAGTACTGCAGTCGCCATTGCTACTGCTGGTGCTAAACGGAAGGTTAACTTATCTACAAACTTTGGTGTCCAGTCTTCTTTGAACATGATTTTCAACATGTCAGCAACGATCTGGAACATCCCGCCAGGACCAACACGGTTTGGTCCATAACGGTCTTGCCATAAACCCAGCAAACGACGCTCAATAAATGACATCAAAGCGGCCAGTAAAACCACAACCAACAAAATTACGATGGCTTGAATCACTGAATAAGCGATTGGCCAGTCTTGTGCCCATGTCGGTAGTGCGCGTAAAGATTCATTCATGATTACACTCCTACCGTTACAGATACAGGTTCAGCAAGTGAAACTGTTGGTGCTTGGCCGACTGGATAACCGATATAACCTGTTGGTAAATATTCAATTACATGCACAGGAAGACTAATCGTCGTTTCGCCTGCTTTAACTGTCAGTTGTTGACCATCTTGAACATTTAAACGTGCTGCATCTTGCTCGCCCACGGCAAAAGTCGCTTCTGGAATACGCGATTCCATCACCGGCGTTTTAATCGTAAATTCACCTGAAGCGAAAATATGATGCATTGGAACTAGACGGAAACTCTCTGGATTTGCCACAACCGCAGTTGGCGCCACATAGCTACGTGCAGGACGTTTTACTAAGCGATCAAATAAACGGACGCCTGAATCACCACCTTTAAGGTGACCACCCACTTCATCCTGGTATTTATTCCAAGCTTGTGGTGAGTTCCAACCCGGTGCCCATGCAAATGGAACCAATGACGATGCATTTTGCGGTCCAACATAACCTTCCATAGAGAATGTTAATGCGGAATCGACATCGACAGGTTGTTTCGGTTCATGTACGTTTAATGGTGCACGCATTGCAGTACGACCTGAATAACGACGTGGTTCACGAGCAATTTTCAAGCCATGAACACGGTAACCCGCATCAGGTGCAACATCTTGAATTGCTTCAAGAACTGGAACATTTTTGACCACAGACTCAATTACATCATCAAGCAATGTCCATGAGATCGCTTTACCTTTCACACCCGTTTCAATGGCATGTAACCAGCGCCAAGATTCTTTGATGGCATATTCTGGTTTGTAATAGCTTGGGTCATAAACTTGATAGAAGCGTTGCGCACGACCTTCTTGGCTGACCACTGTCCCATCGCCTTCTGCAAAGCTTGCAGCAGACAAGACGACATCAGCCGCTTTTACGGTTTCAGTTTCAGAGTGATCAAGCACAATCACACTTTGCGCTTTGTCTAGAGCAGCCTGAACTTGTACAGCAGGTAAACGGCGGAACAAATCATTTTCAACGATAATGATTGACTCATAATCTTGAGCAAATGCTTGTTCTAAGCTTAAACCACCAAACAAAGCCATACCCATCGAGTTCACTTCTGGAACTGTCAAGGTTAAGCCGGCATTTCCACCTAGGTTTTGTGCAACTTGTGCAGCAGCTTCCATGATGGCAGCATCTTGTAAGCTCGTACCCGAGATGATTAATGGTTTTTTCGCAGCTTTTAACGTATCCGCAATGGTTTGTGCAAATGCTTTAGCATCATCATCTAAACCAAGAATCGCATCACCGTTTACACCGGCAGCAATCGCAAAACCTAAACGTGCAATATCATTTGGAGAAGCAACAACTTCACCCTCAGCAATATCAGCTAAACGTGTTTGTGTTGCAGCCAAGATATAGATTGGAGAATTTGCATCCTGACCAATACGTTTTACCGGTTCAGCTAACCAATCTTGGGTACGGCGGTCTGCAGCCATTTGTTTGGCTTTATTTTTCGCAGCTTGGCGAACAGACAATGCCATACGTGGTGCAGTTTGTGTTAAGTCTTCACCCAAGATCAAGACTGCATCATAGCTTTCGATTTCACGCATACTCGGGTTGTAAACGCCCTCAGCTTGCATAATCGATGCAGCAAGTTCAACCAAGCTCTGTTCTTTTTGAGAAAGACCTGTTGAATAATTTTCTTGGCCAACCAACTCACGCAACGCGTAGTTTGATTCTAATGATGCACGTGGAGAACCAATACCCAAGACTTTTTTGCCTTGAACATTTTCAATCACTGAATCCAGTGCCACATCAACAGAAACAGTTTTAACTTCTGTTGCAGCACGGAATTGCGGCTGACGTGGACGATCTTCACGGTTCACATAACCCGTACCAAAACGACCTTTATCGCAAAGGAAATATTGGTTAACGTCACCATTGAAACGGTTTTCTACACGACGTAATTCGCCATAACGCTCACCCGGAGAGATGTTACAACCAGAAGAACAGCCTTGGCATACGCTAGGCGCATACTGCATGTCCCACTTACGGTTATAACGTGCTGAATGAGTTTTATCGGTAAATACACCTGTTGGGCACACTTCAGTCAAGTTACCAGAGAACTCAGACTCTAAAGTGCCTGATTCTGGACGACCGAAGTAGACACGTGATGCATTGGCATAAACACCAAAGTCTGTACCACCGGCATAATCGTTGTAGTAACGAACACAACGGTAACATGCGATACAACGGTTCATCTCATGTGCAATGAAAGAACCCAACTCTTGGTTGTGATGCGTACGTTTGGTAAAACGATAACGACGACGATCATGTTGCGTCATTACTGTCATATCTTGTAAATGACAGTGACCACCCTCTTCACAGACTGGACAGTCGTGTGGGTGGTTGGTCATTAAGAATTCCACAATCGATTCACGGAAATCTTTTGCTTCTTTGTCTTCAATCGAAATAAAGGTATTGTCAGATGCAGGAGTCATACATGACATTACTAAGCGACCACGAGTATCTTCTGGATTCGCATATTGAGTAACAGCACATTGACGGCAAGAACCGACAGAACCTAAAGCTGGATGCCAACAAAAATATGGGATGTCGATGCCAAGACTCAAACATGCTTGTAGCAAGTTTTCCGAGCCATTGACTTCATACGATTTTCCATCGACATGAATTGTAGCCATAGTCGAATTCCTTAAACTTGTTCTACGTGGCTGGCTTGGGCTACAGGACGATCTGTCACTTTAGCTTCAAACTCGCTACGGAAATATTTGAGTGCACCCATCAATGGTTCCATCGCACCTGGTGCGTGAGCACAGAATGTTTTACCAATCCACAATTTGCGAGTCAGTTCTTGAAGATGTTGAATGTCTTCCATCTTCCCTTCACCTTTCTCAATTGCGACAAGTGCTTTGACCGCCCAAGGTAAACCATCACGGCATGGCGTACAGAATCCACATGATTCACGTGCAAAGAATTCTTCTAAGTTACGCGTTGCAGAAACCATACACTGGGTTTCATCAACGACCATTAACAAACATGTACCTAGACGAGAACCTGCTTTCATAATGCTTTCTGAATCCATTGGAAGATCAATGTGTTCAGCAGCCAAGAAGTCAGTCGATGCCCCACCCGGTAACCATGCTTTCAGTTTAAGACCATCGCGCATACCGCCAGCATAGTCTTCAATCACTTCACGTGCAGTCGTACCAAACGGTAATTCCCAAAGACCAGGGAAAGTCACTTTACCTGATGCACCATAAATTTTAGTGCCTGGATCTTTAGATTTACCCGCAGACAAACCGATATACCACTCAGGCCCACGCAACATAATTGCTGGTAAGTTGTTATAGGTTTCTACGTTGTTTACGATAGTCGGACGGCCCCATGCACCTGCAACTTGTGGGAATGGCGGCTTAGTACGTGGGTTTGCACGACGACCTTCGAGTGAGTTAATCAATGCAGTTTCTTCACCACAGATATAACGACCCGCGCCGGTATGCACATGCAGGTCAAAATTCCAACCTGTGCCTAAGATGTTGTCACCCAAATAACCTTTAGCACGCACTTGTTCTAAAGCTTCATTTAAGTATTGTGCAGCTTCAATGTATTCACCGCGAATGAAGATATAACCCTGAGTCGCTTCGAGGGTATAACCTGCAATCAACATCCCTTCGATCAATTGATGTGGAAGTTTTTCCATCAATAAACGGTCTTTGAATGTTCCCGGTTCCATTTCATCGGCATTACAGATTAGGTAACGAGGACCACCATCATTGGGTGCCATCAATGACCATTTAATCCCTGCTGGGAAACCTGCACCACCACGACCTTTTACAGTCGCTGCTTTAATGACTTCAAGAACGTCTTTAGGTGGCATAGAAAGCGCTTTTTTAAAGCCTGCATAGCCTTCTAAAGCTTCATAGTCATCAGCACTACGAACAAATTCCTGTTTACTCAAACGCCATGTTAATGGGTGAGTTTCAGGGTTTCCTTCGCCATAAATTGGTCTTGGTTCGGTATTCATACATACTTCTCCAATAACTGTTTCACAGAAGTCACTTCAACCAAACCGTGTGTATCTTCATCAATCATCAGGGTTGGACCTTTGTCACAGTTCCCTAGACAGCAGATCGGCAATAAAGTAAAACGACCATCAGCTGTCGTTTGACCAAATTGGATACCCAGTTCACGTTGGAAAGCTTCTGCTAAAGTTTCCGCACCCATCAAGAAACATGCAATCGAATCACATAATAAAATTACGTGACGACCTACAGGCTGACGGTATATACGGTTATAGAATGTTGCAACACCTTCTAAATCCGCAGTTGTAATTGTCAATAATTGAGCAATTGCATGTAACTGCGCGTCATCCACCCAACCATTACGGCGCTGTACACACTTTAAAGCATCCAAAGACGCTGCGCGTGGGTATGGGTAGTGACCCATGTGATGTTCAATTTCATGGATTTCTTCGCTAGTCAGAATCCCTTCAACATTCACACGTGGCTTTTTATCAGTCAAAATCATCATAATGCGTTTACCCCTTAGCGATCCACGTCAGCCATAACGACGTCAATTGTCGCTAAATAAATGATCAAGTCAGATACAAGACTGCCGTTAATCACGGAAGGAATTTGCTGCAAGTGGGTAAAAGTAGGTGTACGAATACGTGTACGGTAACTCATCGTTGACTTATCTGAAGTCAAGTAATAGTTAGATGCACCTTTCACCACTTCTGCCATTACAGAGGCTTCACCAGCTGGCATTACAGGACCCCATGACACGCTCAAGAAATGCGTAATCAAAGTTTCAATATCTTGTAAAGTCTTATCTTTTGGTGGTGGAACTGCCAATGGATGATCCGCTTTATAAGGACCAGAAGGCATATTATCCAAACACTGTTTGACGATTTTTAATGACTCTTCAATTTCGCGATAGTGAACCATCACACGTGCGTAAGCATCGCCTTCATACTCTAACGGCACTTCAAAGTCGTAATTTTCATAACCACTGTATGGACGATATTTACGAACATCAAAATCAATACCTGTTGCGCGTAAACCTGTACCTGTTACACCCCAAGCCAATGCCGATTTAGCATCGTATTGCGCAACATTACGGGTACGCCCCACAAATACTGAGTTTTTCAGCGCAGCAGTATGATATTCCTTCAAACGTTTTGGCATCCATTCGAGAATTTCACGAATCAGTTTTTGCCAGTTGTTTGGAAGGTCATGTGCTGTCCCGCCAATACGGAACCATGCTGGGTGCATACGGAAACCTGTGATCGCTTCAATTGCGTCATAGATTTTTTGACGATCCGCAAACATATAGAATACTGGTGTCATACCACCAGCATCCTGAATCGCAGTACCGATATACAATAAATGGTTATTGATACGGAATAATTCAGACATCATGACACGGATACATTGTGCACGATCAGGAACGGTAATCCCTGCAAGTTGTTCAACACCCATGACATAAGGCATGTTTTGCGCACAACCACCTAAGTAGTCAACGCGGTCTGTATATGGAATAAATGAATGCCAAGTTTGACGTTCAGCCATCTTTTCCACACCACGGTGGTGATAGCCAATATCAGGCACACAATCTTTCACTTCTTCGCCATCAAGCTGCAAAATCACACGGAATGCACCATGCGCAGATGGATGGTTAGGACCTAAGTTCAAGAACATAAAGTCTTCATCCGCGTTACCGCGTGTTAGACCCCAATCTTCTGGAACGAAACGAAGATGTTCTTGTTCGAAATCTTGTTTAGCCTTGTCTTGCATATACGGTGTATATTCAGTCGCACGTGCAGAATATTCTTTACGCAGTGGATGACCTTCCCAATAGGTTGGCAACAAGATACGACGAAGCATTGGATGCCCTTCGAAATTGATCCCAAACATATCGTAAGCTTCACGCTCGTACCAATTGGCATTTGGCCAAATATTGGTCGCCGTTGGAACGTTAATATCGTTCTCACTCAACGCCACTTTGATACGAATATCACTATTACGTTCTAATGAAAGTAAGTGATAGAACACTGTGAAATCAGATGCAGGTAAACCATCACGGTTGTTACGCAAACGTTCATCGACCGCAGATAAGTCAAACAGCATCACATAAGGACGTGGTACTTTACGCAAGTACATTAGAACTTCTTGTACACGTGCGCGCTCAACCCAGACCGTCGGAAAATCTTCAAACGTCGGTTGCACGTAAAAGTTCTCGCCAAATTTGGCTTTGAGATCTTCTACAATTGCAAATGCTGGGCGGGAATCAACTGGAGTCGATTCTGGCATAGCAATTTCAGTTTCAGCCATTGGCTTGGCTTCCTATTTAATACAAATTCTGTCAAATTCCCTGATGACCATATCCATCAGATATGTCAAATATTCATCAGAAAAAATTACTCAATTTCATCCATAGAGCGTAAGTTTTTCACTGCAATACGTTCAGCGTTCTTACGGTCGCGTTCTGGCATCATCTTTGGCTTATACACTGGCTGAAGATCATCACCGATTACCGCAGAGAGCGGACGACGTTCTAATTGAATTTGGTCTTGCAATAACATCAAGGCTTGAATCAATGCTTCTGGACGTGGTGGGCAACCTGGAACGTACACGTCAACAGGAATGATTTTATCCACACCTTGTACAACAGAATAGATGTCGTACATACCACCAGAGTTTGCACAAGCACCCATTGAAATCACCCATTTAGGCTCAAGCATTTGTTCATACAAACGTTGAATTACAGGCGCCATTTTAACAAAGCAAGTCCCTGCAACAATCATCAAATCTGCCTGACGTGGCGAAGCACGAATAACCTCGGCACCAAAGCGTGACAAGTCATGCACACCGGTTAACGTGGTTGCATATTCAACGTAGCAGCAAGATGTACCAAAGTTAAAAGGCCATATTGAGTTTTTACGGCCCCAGTTTACAGCTGTGTGTACCACATCCTCTAAGCGAGTCATGAACACATTTTTATTCACTTCTTCTTCAAGTGGATCTGTCACAATTTGACGATCTTGAAGCGGATATTGTTCAGCTTCTGGATTCGCACGGGTTAAAGTATATTTCATTCCCGAGTTACTCCTTGTTCAGAGACATGGTCGGTGTTTTATCTTTCACACGACCAGAAGATTGAGCTGGAATAGTTCCTGTAGGATCCATCACCAACTCTTCAATTGAATTGAAGCGAGTAATTTCTGCAAGGTCCATATTTGGTGAACCAATTTTAGGTTTAATCCCTGCGATTTTACGTTTATCTGAAGGTGACCAGTTCAATGCACCTGTAGATAATTCATAAATCAAACCAACGAGTAAAACTAAAATAAATACAGCTGCAGCTGAAAACCCAACCCAACCTACTTCACGTACAGATGTCGCCCATGCATATAAATAGAGGGCTTCCAAATCGAATACAACAAAGAAGATTGCAACAAGGTAGAACTTCGCAGACAAGCGGATACGTGCACCACCAGCACTAACCACACCTGATTCAAATTGCTCTTGCTTCGCACGTCCCCATGATTTACCCCCAAGGAGCAAAGGAACGGTGAGCATAAAGACACATAAAAATGTCACGCCGATCACGAAGGCAATGATTGCCCAATCGTATGGAGTAATGGCACTCATGCGGGGATAACTCCTGGCAGGCCTATTATTTAACAAAGAATGTATGTATTGGCCTTGCAAATACACCAAACACAAAATAAATCTGGTCAATTGTACCCGATTGATGTCATCTGTTGCTAGTTAATAGCTCTAAGTCTTTCGGATGATTTTTTAGACAAAAACCATATTTTTTCCTGATTCACAGCGATACAGCGCTGACTTATCGTTTTATCAAATTTCTATCCCTATTCTTATTAGTTTTTCCGAAGTTTATTTTTTAATCATGAATTAAAAATGACAAATCAGTAGCTTAATCCGATTCAGCCCAAGTAAAAGCCATGATTTATGCATGTATTTCTGCGATTTAATTGGCTAATTTCTACAAATATAAGGATTTACCATCTAAAATATTTTGTTACATTCTATGTGGTAAAATAGTCACATTAGATCAATCAAGTGATAAAAATTATCTTATTGTGATAATTTTTAAATATTACAAAGTTATTTATAATTTTTTATACTTCACTATTATCAAAACTAACTTATTTCAATGAAATAACCCGCTTTAAACCATCCAACGCCAAATGCCCAATGCCTACTTTTGACCTACCTTGTGCCCTCTTATGATTTTCTGATTTGAATTTTCAAAACAGTCAGCACTGTCGATCATGTCATTTTTCGCATATACAACAAACCCAAGTTTTCCAAAACTAAAGCCAGTTGAAAGGTGAATAACTTATCGTCGCTTAAATCAGTAAATTGTATATTTAGCACCCAATTATAGAAAAAGGTGTTCGTTGTCGCAAACTTAGACGAATTGTCTACAGAGCCTATACACATTGAACCACTTTTATGTATATGCTATTCAATATGAACAACTTTAAATCAAAAATTTAGGGGTAAAACAAGATGGAATTCAGCAGCAAGCCAAACTATTTTTTATTTGCACAATTACTGATTCGTCATATTGAAAATTATGTCAAAAAACACGTTGATGCACAAAATGCCATTTTTGATCTAAGAGATGTGTATGAGCTTTTCCGCCAAGATCTTGCCGCAACCACGACAAATCTAGAAGGGATTTTAAATATCGCGGATGAATATCGTATTGACACCATTCAAGGTGATCAAAAAATCATTAGCAGTTATAAAATTGACGCTGAACAAAACAGCTTATTGATTGATTTTAATCATGATGCATTACAAGCATTGCGAGACAGCAAGCCAATCATTGCGCCTGATGCAACGCTTCAACAATAGGATCTAGACTGAGCAACAGCCAGACATAAAAAACCACCGAAAATTTTCGGTGGTTTTTTTATTGAGTTTAATAATAGATTTTTTTATATAGTCAGCCTGTCAAAAAACTCAAGCACTAGAATAGAATTTCTATTAATTAATATTTTCTAAATAAATCAATTACATAAAAAATTTTTTAATTATAAAAAAGCTTGCAATACCTCATATTACATTCAAAGTTTAAATACCTTTGCGTAGGGGATGCCAAACCTTACGCCACAAACAAAGCAGTGCTTTGTTTTTGCTCATAAGCAAGGGGTTCATCCTATACCCCCCCCCGTATTCCTCGGCACAAGGAGAGACATCCATGTCGCCACACGATAGAACAACCATCTATGATTCAAAAGTACAGCAAACCAATTGATAACCAATAGTTTCTAAAAGTATATACAAAAACATAAGCTTCATTTCTGATCAATCAGCCGATAAAAATCACTGGTATAAATAATTAGGTGGTTTAACTATAAATCAAAAATAATTATAGGAAATTAAATCATATTGAAAGCCCCATCCCTTCCTCTGAATAAAGGAAAGGATGAAAGTGGTTTTATCTTAAATGATGGCTTTAAAGATGACTGATAAAATAAATCGAATGGATCTTAATCATATATTTTAATGGCACGATTTAACGTCTAAACTTTTTTCTTTTTAAAGCGCTCTACCGGCCAAGACATGGTAAATCTTGCACCACCCAAATCTGAGCTTTGATCAACTTCAATCGTCCCACCAAACCAATACGCAATACGACTCACAATTGAAAGTCCTAAACCATAACCACCTGAAGCACGGGTACGGCTATCATCTAAACGTGCAAATGCCTCAAATACACGTTTACGGTCTTCCTCTGGAATCCCAGGGCCATCATCTTCCACACAGACATAAGCCATACTAGTCTGGTGATTAACACCACCACTAATATTGACCTGATGATCACAATAACGTATCGCATTCCCCACCAAGTTTTGTACAACTCGATGTAAATAACGACGTTCTGCATCGACAATCACATCAGATGAAAGTGGGTTGAGGTGGATAATCTTTTGGGTTTTTAATGCTTCTGTTTCTACTGCAACCTGCTTTAATACATCAATCAATACAATTTTTTCAAAATCTAAAGAAGGTGTACCTTGCTCTAATTTCGCATAAGTCATGATTTCATCAATCAGTGTATTTAACGCTTCGATGTCTTTATCAATCATCTCGACCTGTTGCAAACGATACTCATGGTCATCTTCGTCTGCCAGCATTTCCATACCAAAACGGATTCGCGCTACAGGTGTACGTAACTCATGCGATACGGCACGCATTAACTCACGCTGTGCTTCAATCAAACGCTGTATATGATCAGACATGCTGTTATAACTGGTGGCCAGACTTGCCATCTCGTCATAACCTTCAACAGGTACACGTTGCGACATATCCCCTGTTCTCATCACATCCAAGGCTTCATTCACCTGTTTCAACTTGCGTTGCATTGGCACAATCAAGCCATAAACCCCCAAACACAGCAAGAACATACTCAACAATGTTATTCCAGCAGCCAATTTAACAGGCATCCAGTTAAACATTGGAACAGGTCCCAGCACCAAGACATCTGTAGGCGAATTTGACAATGGAGAAACAATCGAAATGGTTGTACCACGTACAGTTGCACTGTCACGCCATAAAATTACACTTTGATCTGATCTTAAACGTCCAATTTGCTCTGAATCGAGATTGAGCTGAGAAATCTTTTCAACACCTACATGATAGGAAAAATGTTGTTGAATTTTTTTAAGATATTCTTGTTCTTGACCGGGATAATAAACCAAATAATCCAGAATGAACACAGGAAGCGCCTTCATTTGGCGTTCGCCGATTTGGTCGACTTTGATATATAAATAATGCTTTGGATCGTTTCTGATCCCTAAAACTAGATAAGCAATCCCTTGTTCTGCATCATAACGCACCACCGCTTTTTGATTTTCTATGCGTTTTTCTTCAGTACGAGATAAATCAACCTTTCTTGCTTCGAGATAATAAATGGGAAGCTCTAACAAATCAGAAGCATCTGAAATCCAATCTAGACGCTGCTGCTCAGTTTGCTGACGTGCCACACCCTCACTAATCACAAATGAAATTCCATCTGTGAGAGACTCACGATATTCCTGCGCACGTTGATAATTAATTATTTGGACAAGTAAATATCCAAACAAGGCAACCAACACAACAAGAATGACTAATCCTGCATAGATGCGCAAAAATATACTGTGTTTAGACACGCAAACTAACCTTCTTTATGCTTGTCCGGTGATGGACAAGCATCTTGGATGACCGACCCATCGTTTATAAACCAGTCTCTTTAACAAACAAATAACCTTTACTACGTACAGTTTTAATACGTTTCGGGTTTTCAGGATCATCACCAATTTTTGGACGAATACGTGAAATACGTACGTCAATCGAACGGTCTTGACCATCATATTCAATACCACGGAGACGTTCAAAGATGTCTTCACGCGATAAGATACGGCCTGCATTGGATGCCAACAACCAAAGTAAATCATATTCAGCACTGGTGAAGTCAACCAACTCACCATTGAGTGTCACTGAACGACCGCCATTGTCGATCACAAGATCGTCAAATTCAATACGTTGTGCAACTTCATCTTCAGGCGCTTTATCTGTACGACGTAATAGCGCACGGATACGCGCAAGCAGTACACGCGGTTGAACAGGTTTTGCAACGTAGTCATCTGCACCCATTTCTAGACCAAGAACTTGGTCCATATCTTCGGTACGTGCAGTCAACATCAAAATCGGTTGATGATAATGTGGACGAACTTCACGACAAACGGTTAAACCATCTGCACCCGGCAACATCACATCCAATACAACCAAGTCTGGTTGTTCAGCAATAATGCGGCGAATCGCACGGTTACCATCTGGTTCTACCCCAACTTCTAATCCATTACGAATTAAGTATTCCTGAGTTAAGCGAGCTAGGCGCTCGTCATCTTCAACAATCAGAATCTTTGGTAACTTTTCTTCTTGGCTCATCTATTTGCCCCTATATTTGATTTTGGAGTCTGCTACAAAGCTCGCAGATTCAACACACTATGTTTTGCAATATACACACGTTTACAATGTAAACAAGACCTCATTCACCAAACTGATACATGAGCGTATCAATTTGTTATATTTTTATTAACTATTGAATTGTAGGCAGTTTTATAAATTCAATACACATCATTTTTAAATTTCTCTAAGACAATCAATAGCTGGACTAATTTTTATACAAAATATTTCATTGTTCATATTCTGTCTCATCAGTTTATCGTTTTTTTAGTTATCCACACACTTATCTATAAGCACTCTACTGAGTCTTTGCTATGCTATGTGCTTGTCTCATAAGGCATATAACAAAAATGACACTTTGAGGCAAAAAGATGCAAATAAAAATTTACTTTTCACGGATAAAATATTCTTGAAATGTCAATATTGATCTACCCTTAAAATTACCGTATCTTGTGTTCTAAATTAAATTAAACCACTAAGTATTGTGTTTAGTCCTCAAACATCGTGACAACAAATTTTGCAGTTTGTACGATTCAAATGGTCCATAAACATAACAATGATGACAATGGAGCTACGCTGACAATGAACGCCATTACAACCCCAGGTCAACTACAAGTGATTAAACGCACTGGTGATGTTGCCGCTTTTGATGCAGATAAAATCTCTGTAGCAATTGGTAAAGCTTTTTTGGCTGTAGAAGGTCAACAAAGTGCAGATTCAAGCCGTATTCATGATCGCATCACTCAGCTAACAGAGATGGTGATGAATACTTTTAATCGTCGTTTACCTTCTGGCGGAACAATTCATATTGAAGAAATTCAAGACCAAGTTGAATTGGCGCTTATGCGTACAGGTGAACAAAAAGTTGCACGTGCATATGTAATCTATCGTGAACAACGTTCTGATGCACGTAAACAAACTGGTGCTCATCATCACCCAACCTTACAAATCACAGATGCGAACGGTCAGCTTCAGCCTCTAGATTTGAGCAAACTTCAAGCCACGATTGAAAAAGCAAGTGAAGGCTTAGAAGGCATCAATGTTCAAGCCATTGTCGATGAAACAGTTAAAAACTTATATAACGGTGTAAAACAGTCAGACATCTCAACCACGATGATGATGGCGACACGTACCCGTATCGAACAAGAACCAAACTATACTTATGTAACTGCACGTCTATTACGTGATGACTTGGTTGCGACAGGTTTAAAATTCTTAGGTTTAGCGACAGATACTATCGAAGGCGATGCGCTCGAAACTTATTTAAACAAAGGTATCGAGCTTGAGCTTCTCTCTCCTGAGCTTTTAAACTTTGACCTTGCAAAATTGGCAGCTGCAATCAAACCAGAACGCTCAAACCAATTTACCTATTTAGGTTTACAGACTTTATTTGACCGTTACTTCATTCACTCAAATGATGTACGTTTCGAACTTCCGCAATTGTTCTTTATGCGTGTTTCAATGGGACTTGCATTAAATGAAGAACAGCGTGAAGATCGTGCAATCGAGTTCTATGACTTATTGTCTAGCTTCGATTATATGGCGTCTACACCGACCCTGTTTAACTCAGGTACATTACGTCCACAATTGTCAAGCTGTTACTTAACCACCATTCAAGATGATCTTTATGACATCTATGGTGCGATGCGTGACAATGCCCTTCTTTCTAAATGGGCAGGCGGTTTAGGTAATGACTGGACACCAGTACGTGCCTTGAACTCATATATCAAAGGTACTAACGGTAAGTCACAAGGTGTTGTACCTTTCCTTAAAGTTGCTAACGATACTGCTGTTGCAGTAAACCAAGGTGGTAAACGTAAAGGTGCAGTATGTGCATACCTAGAAACTTGGCACTTGGACATTGAAGAATTCCTAGAGCTTCGTAAAAACACTGGTGATGACCGTCGTCGTACCCATGACATGAACACGGCTAACTGGGTTCCAGATTTGTTTATGCAACGTGTGATTGAAGATGCTGAATGGACACTGTTCACACCATCTGAAACGCCTGATTTGCATGATTTAACTGGCGGTGAATTTGCTGAGCGCTATGCTTACTACGAAGGCATTGCAAAAGAAAACAACATGCTACATAAGAAAATCCGTGCGAAAGACTTATGGCGCAAAATGTTATCGATGTTGTTTGAAACAGGTCATCCTTGGATCACATTCAAAGACGTATGTAACTTACGTTCACCACAACAACACGTGGGTGTAGTGCATTCATCTAACTTATGTACTGAAATCACTTTAAATACCAATAAAGATGAAATCGCAGTATGTAACTTAGGTTCGATCAACCTTGTACAACATGTTCAAGGTGGCGCATTAGACCGTGAAAAATTAGCGCGTACAGTTAAAACTGCTGTTCGTATGCTCGACAACGTAATTGACATCAACTACTACGCAGTTGAACAAGCACGTAATTCAAATATGAAACACCGCCCTGTCGGTATGGGTATCATGGGCTTCCAAGATGCTTTATATGAATTGGGTATGGGTTATGGTTCTGATGCAGCGGTAGATTTTGCTGATGAATCAATGGAAGTGATCAGCTACTACGCGATTCAAACATCAAGCGACCTTGCTGTTGAACGTGGTGTGTATTCAACATTTAAAGGTTCATTGTGGGATCAAGGTATCTTGCCAATCGACTCTTTAGATATCGTTGCAAAATCACGTCCAGAGCGTATGTTTGAAGTTGACCGCACTCAACGTTTGGACTGGGATACATTACGTACTAAAGTTCAAAAAGATGGTATGCGTAACTCAAATGTAATGGCGATTGCCCCTACAGCAACCATTTCAAATATTTGTGGCGTTTCACAGTCTATCGAACCGACCTTCCAAAACCTTTATGTAAAATCTAACCTTTCTGGTGAATTTACAGTGATCAACCCGTACTTGGTACGTGCGTTAAAAGATCGTGGTCTTTGGGACTCTGTGATGGTTAACGACTTGAAACACTTTGAGGGTTCAGTACAAAAAATTGCACGTATCCCTGAAGAGTTAAAAGCAATTTTTGCGACTGCATTTGAAGTCGATACACGTTGGATCGTAGATGCTGCATCACGTCGTCAAAAATGGATCGACCAAGCACAGTCATTGAACCTTTATATCGCTGGTGCAAATGGTAAGAAACTAGACATCACTTATAAGATGGCTTGGTTACGTGGTCTTAAAACCACTTATTACCTCCGTGCATTAGGTGCAACCTCTGCGGAAAAATCAACCATTAACACGGGTGCTTTAAACGCAGTAAAAGCAACAACTGTTGCTGCACCAGTGGCTGCGGTTGCTCAAGAAACTAAACCTGAAGCGCCTGCTGAAGAAGATGGTTTCGCTCAAGCAGCACCAGTACCACAAGCATGTTCAATCGATAATCCAGATTGTGAAGCTTGTCAGTAAGTAATCCTCCCCAATCCTTAAGGGGAATAAAGTCCCCCTTTTAAAAGAGGGACTTAGGGGGATTCAAAAAATCTGAAATTATAAAAGGCGAAGAAATGTTCCATTTAAGTCATAACTATGAGTTAGGCGTAATCGTGCTGATCTTAGCCTTTTTAGTTTTTTACGTGCCTGCGGTCTATGCATTCTTTGCGATCCGTAAGCAGCAAAAGCGTAAGCAAAATAAGTAGTGTGGATATCTGTTCTTTCGAACAAGAACAAAACAACTATCGGCAAAACTTAATTTTGCTTGCACAGAATAAGCGTATAGTAGTGACATCTTCCATTGTGAGATGTCGAACATAGATATTAACAACGAAGAGAGAACAACGATGTCTATCCTAAGTTGGGACGATTTTGAAGATGATGAACAGAAACAAGCTGCACAAGCTCACCAGCCTGCGCCCGTCGAACAGAAAAAAACGACTGATTCGCAAGTGGTATCTGATACAAAGCAGTCATCGCAGAATGTGGCAACTACACAATCCGCTGGAACCTATACAGCAAGATCAACAAATCCAACCGATTCGTTGGCAAGAGCATCTCACGCCTTAGAAAAGTTAGACGTTGCACCTGGCTTAGAAGAGCTTGAAATGGGTGCACAACGTGTACAAGTTGATGATAAAGCCATGATCAACTGTCGCGCTGACTTAAACCAACTTGTACCATTCAAATACGAGTGGGCTTGGCAAAAGTATCTAGACGGGTGTGCAAACCACTGGATGCCACAAGAAGTTAACATGAACCACGATATCGCACTTTGGAAGTCTGAAAATGGCTTAACCGAAGATGAGCGTACCATCGTGATGCGTTCATTAGGTTTCTTCTCTACTGCGGATTCTTTGGTTGCAAACAACTTAGTGTTGGCAATTTACCGTCACATTACCAACCCTGAATGCCGTCAATATATCTTGCGTCAAGCATTTGAAGAAGCGATTCACACGCATGCTTACCAATACTGTATCGAATCTTTAGGTATGGATGAAGGCGAAGTCTTCAACATGTACCGTGAAGTTCCGTCAGTTGCTCGTAAAGCAGCGTGGGGCTTGAAATATACTCAGTCTTTATGTGATCCAACCTTCCAAACAGGTACACCTGAAAACGATCAAATCTTATTGCGTAACTTGATCGCATTCTATTGCGTACTTGAAGGGATCTTCTTCTACTGTGGTTTCAGCCAGATCTTGTCTATGGGTCGTCGTAACAAGATGAATGGTGTTGCTGAGCAATTCCAATACATCTTACGTGATGAGTCTATGCACTTGAACTTTGGTATCGACATGATTAACCAAATCAAGATCGAAAATCCAAACTTGTGGACTGCTGAATTCCAAGAAGAAATCATTCAAATGATTCTTGAAGGTACCATGCTTGAAATCGAATATGCGCGTGACACAATGCCACGTGGTGTATTGGGTATGAACGCAGCAATGATGGAAGAGTATTTGAAATTCATCTGTAACCGTCGTTTGGCACAGTTAGGTTTACCTGAACAGTTTGCTGGTGTAAATAACCCATTCCAGTGGATGTCTGAGATGATGGACTTGCGTAAAGAGAAGAACTTCTTTGAAACGCGTGTAACTGATTATCAAACTGGTGGTGCGTTGAGCTGGTAAAAAGTGACACAAAACCGCTGAATGACAGATAATGCGAGATTTTTGACACATATTTCGAGATTGTTACAAATTTAATCAGCTATGCTAAAGCATAAAAAAATAGAGCCTAATGGCTCTATTTTTTATTGAAAATTAAGCTTGGAATATAATTACAAATCCTTATGTGTATAGAATTCATTTAGAAAATCTTATTTCCAAAAATCTCCCCAAATTTTCTCTGAAATCTTTAAATACAATCTTTGTCTTTGATCAAGATAGCTTTTAACGAATAGCTCTTTATTACCAGCATTTTTTAATACATCAACCTTACAAGATTGAAAACTCAATTTGAATATATTTTTAGAATTAGTGAAATTTGGATTAATAAATGTACCCTCATTTAAAGAATATGTTAAAAAAAATTCTTTCAAATAATGAGAAATTTTTTCATAAAAGACATATCTCTAAATGATTGATTAGTTCCATTTAGAAGTAGTATTAATTAACCTATTCGTGATATAAAACTTTAAGAAGCTCAGGATAGAGTTAGAAAATGAGTTATCAGAGGTCAAAGATAAGTATAAAAAGCAATGGTAATCCTCCCATAAATAACCGAAGTTAAAAGTAGCAAGAATATTGAAAGTAATTTACTTGATTTTTATTAAATAATTTTAATAAAAATCAATCTAAATATTCTTTTAGTTATATTTGAAATTGGTAAGGAAGATAATATGGAATTGAGATACGAATTTTCAGAAGATCACTTTTTAGAGTTATGTTTGAAAAATCTTGCACGAAAAAAAACAACAGTTTTTGAAGATTTATATGAAACTATTAGACACTTTCTGAGCACTCCTGATTCAATCGTGATCACGGATGTAAGGCATAGATTTTACCCTGAATATTATGATGCCCATTTATCTCTACAAGAGTATATAGACACGGGGAAATTGATATTACCTTATGTTGAATTCGATATGAGTAGTGATATAAACACTGATCTTGAGGTTACGGACATCAAGGTTCCTTCGTTTGTGACCTTGAATGATTTCCAATATGGCGGTGGCATTACCCAAAAATTTAAAATCAAGAATACTAAGCTGAAAACCAAAAACAAAACATCAATACGGCTTCTTTCTATCGAAATTCCACTAGATTTACTAAAAAAACTCTATTCACAAATAACACCACCGATTGAGTTATTACCGTCTAAATTGGGTGTTTGGGAATGGCGACAAACTTTTTATAACAAAATAACAGGGGAAAGTTTCTTTTGCTCATGTTTTAAGGATACTCTTGCTAAAGCTCAAGTTCGTCAGGTGATACTACACACTCACCTTAAACATTCGTTAGAATATAAATCTTTTAAAGATTCGATTTGCCACATCTGTACCAATACCAATTCAGATTTAATCTATTGCCACAAAATGTATGGCTCAGCTTTTAAGGCCAGATATGGTGCGTATATTGCTAAACATGCTTTACAGGAAGGTATCAGTGAAAGAGATGCGGAAAACTACATCAGAGGTTTAAAAGGTGTAGCAAGAATAGGCGAAAAGTGGGTCAATGAAACCCTATTGTTCAACTATATCAATCTGCTATTTCCGCAATACTCAGTTCAAAGAGAAACATCACCAAGTTGGTTGAATCGACAAAGGTTTGATGTCTATATCCCTGAGCTAAATTTAGCGATTGAGTACCAAGGGCAACAACATTATATAGCTATCGATCTGTTCGGTGGAGAAGAAGGGTTAAAACGGACAAAGCAAAGGGATAAGGAAAAGCTTCAACTCAGTAAAGCGAATGGTTTGGAGATTATCTACTTTAGCTACAAGGAGAATATAACTGAAAAATTAGTGCAAAATCGGCTAAAGAGTTACCTTAAAGAAGATTATTAAAGACTGAGTTCAAAGTTATGATAAATATAAAAACATGGGAAATCAATTAAATGGGCAATTGTGTTAAGTGAGACTTGATCTGACAGGCACAATAAAAATGGGTAACTATCAGATCAAGTTCTAGTTAGTACACTTCATGCATATTTAAATGCAGTCCATTAACTTTATATTCACTTTTCAAAAAGTTCAAAAAAAGGAATATATTCAATCTCTCTTGGAATTAAAGGCTCGTCATCAGGTCTTAATACTATTCTTTCGATATCATTAACCCCAACTTCCCAAGCATTTTTAATAATAAGCTCTTTCTTTTCAATAGAAAACTTTTCAAACTCTGGATATGGATAAAATTGACCATTAAAAAATGCGCCAAAACTTAACTTGTATGAGCCATATTTCTCATATTCTTTTTCAAAGTTACTCCAATTTTGATTAGTAGTGGGCGTCATCTCATGAATACGGCTAAGCATAGTCATAAGTTTATATTTATCATTAGTCATAATATTTTCTGATATCAAAACTCTATAATGATATGGATTATCTTTAGATATCCCCCTTATTATAGAAAACCTAAGTCTTTCCAAATTATCAACCTGACCTAATTGCTCGTATAAATCCATAAAGACACTTTCCCCTCCTGCTTTCTTAAAAATCAAACAGATAATAGGAGGGCTATCCACGACACACATAAAAGCTAAACCGTACCATCCTGCTTCATCCCATAATTCAGGTTTTATAAGAGTAGTAATAGCAATTTGATCATGGCGTATAGAATCTAAGTTTTCAAAATTTGGAGCATTTTTTTGATCCCCCATCTGGATTTTTTTAGCTTCATTTTGTATATTTTTAGGATTTTTCTCATCCCATGGTAATTTTCTAATTAGTTCGAATCTAGTTCCTTTATTACCATTAAGGCAATCTACGAAATTTTTATGAGCATCTCTTCCCATAACATTATAAATCGCACCAAAACATGTACTAAAAGCAATTGATCTTGTAATTGATAAGTCATTTTTAAAAGATGATTCTAAAAAATTATCAATATCAGGAATATGATAGACCTTAACCAAACATTCTATTATGAATTGGACAGACCATTCAAAAAATATCTTTTGCCTATTTTGATCTAAATACTCCCATTGAAAAGAAGAACAGAAAATATCTACCCCCCATCCTTTCGGAGATTTATTAAACTGATGTGTTATGGTGCAATTTTCATCATCGTCTCCGATAATATTCATGCTTAACGAGCTAATTTTGGTAAGAATATTCTCAATTGGATTTGTCGAAAAAAAGTTTTCGATTGTAGTCAAAATAGATTCTGATAATTCAATATAAGGAGAGCGATTTGGGAAATGAACTTTAAACTCACATCCTGCTACTTTTGTTGTGTAAAAATTAGACTTTCCTAATGTCGGTAAAATTTTGGATGTAGGATGCTCAATATCTGCATCTCTTATCAATATAAGAGTACTTTCATGATCATCAATATCTGAAACTTCAAACTCTTCTTTGAATTTATCTTCATAACCTAAAAGGTAGATTAAGACTCCATATGAAGAGAAAAACCCAAGCTTATCTAGAAAATCAGGTAAATATTCGAATTCTTTAATTTGTTCCAATGAACAATTTAATAATAAATGTGCAATACAACCATCAAAAATAGTTATTTTATCCTGACTAATATAATTATCATCAATAGCATTTGAACTTAAAAAGGCTAATTCTGCCCAATGTAAGGATTGGGGAATCCTTCCCAACTCCAACTCTTTCCATGCAAGTTGCCAATACACTTTTATAGCTGAGGGTAAAATCAATTGTTCTTTATGAAAATAATTCGCTAGAAGGGATGCTGAAAATAATAAACTTCCTCTACTTGCCCATTTAAGACCAACTTCTGAATATGCTTCAGATAATAATAAATTTGCATAAGCCATTTCATCATATGTTTCTTTTTTATTTAAACCTGCAAAAGCTTTACCTAAAAATTTAATCGCTAGGTAAGGCTTATTATCTTTTAACCGCTTTAAACCACGGTTAAGTTGCAATTCCGCTGTTTTGACCTCACTAAGTCGTAAACCTGCTTGCTCAGTGAAATAATCTAAAAGATCTTCGTACTCTTCATACTTATCAAAAATTATATCTAACTGTTTAAATAGATTAAAAAATTTCTCAAAAGGAAAACCTATTAAGTTACTTCCTAATTGACAATTTTTCAGAGTTCTTATTAATAATTCTTTGCAATATTCATCATCTTGGAATTTAAAAATTAATTGTAATAAATCTAAGTGAATAGATGCCATCAATGAATTACTTGGACGACTTTCATCTTTTGATATCTCATCCAATACGCTGATGGTATGTTGACAAATATTGTCTATATCTACATTGCGCTGTATATCGTCTGAGTAACTATATCTTCCATAGTAAATTGTTAATAAATTTACTAGCTTTTCCCAACTTTCTGAGTTTGTATTACCATTGAGACTTTCAAAGGTTAGCTCTAAGTTATCCTCAAATATTGAATAATCTTCAAACCACCAATGAGCAGCCCAAGCATACTGATAATAAGCTTCTAATTGTTGATTCGATGTGCCGAACTTCTTGGCAACTCGTATAGCCCTATCAAATAGACCCTGAGTATTAATTATAGCTAATTCTAATTCCTTGCTCAAAATAGCTACCTCTAGGAAATAATCTACTTGCTCCAATGAAATCTTAGATGGATCCACTGTTTCTTTAATGAGCTTATTAAGTCTATCTAATTCTTTTTGTTTCTGATAATCATCAGCACTTAACTCAATTTCCCGTTTATAAGATGTAGGAATACTTAGTGTAGCAATTGCTAGAAACTCTAACTGATTCTTATAAATTTGATCTAATATCCAACTTAAATCCAAAATACGTATATCTATTGAATATTGCTTATTTAATTCATCTTCTAGTTTGCTTCTTTGATCAGCTTTAATTGATTGATTGGTTATACAAAATATTTTTAAATAGCCTCTATCTGTTTCGATAATTTTTTTAACATCTTTTTTACACTTGGATTTCCAATCTTTTTGGGTGCTTACAGCAAACGCCCAACGCTCCTTGTGAGCTCCCTCATTCACCCCCTCATACCACAATAATTGGTTCTGTGATGATACAGGAAATGTTTGAGTATCTGTTTTTCCATCACCACCAGCAACAGGTCCTGTTTGCTCCAAAAGATTTGGACAAATAATCTTTTCACATATTTTTTTTGCAAATGTTTCAAATTCTAGTTCTTGGCTACGTATATTAAGTGTAGCTAGATAATGCTCTAACTGAACCCGATCCAATGTTCCAGATTCAACTACAATAGAGCTAGAAAACTCTTCTGGTCTTCTATCTTTTAAAAACTCTTTGGCAGAAAACTCTTTTGAATATTGCATCACACACCAAATATTAAAATTTTATTTAATTTATAATATCTTACATAGATTTTAAATCAATTATTTAATAGTCACTAATTTTATAGACACCTTTGAGTTAGATTGGTGACAATTTTTTTGGTCACCAATCAATCCGTTAATAATAAAATAATTGAGCTAAAAAATATTATTGGTTAATTATTACTCGTAGCTTTACACCACTAATTTCATCTATATATGCAGCCGTAGCACCAATCACAGTCAATTGATCATCAGAAATCTTCTTTTTGGAAATTGCAGGTTGAACAATAGCAATACCTAGCTGAAAGTCAGCATACCTTGCAATTTTTGCTAAGTTGATTAAGTCCTCGAACTTTCCTTTATCGATTCTAGAAGCTTTACCTTGGCTCAAACGATCTCGTTCTCTTTCCATTAAACGCAAAATTAATCTTTCTTTATCTGCAAACCACTTAACACTTTTTTCTGCTTGCCCTACAACTTGGTATACATCATCAATTCTCGCACCTGGTTTAGCTACTCCATCTTTTTTAGAACAATATTTACAATGGAATAAGTCTATGATTAGTTTATTATCATCAATATTCTTTATTGCGACGATATCAGCAATTTCACCTGCGCCATCATCATCAAAAATAAAATCATAGTCATTCATAACTTTGTTAATCGTAGAATATTGAATTGAATGCTTTAGCTTACTTTCTGTTTGTGATTCAACGGATATATCAACACCCTGCCAGTCCCAGTCTTCCGTATTATTAATGTCATATTTGTAAGCATAATTATCATTAGGGTAATATCTAAAACCACCATCGATTATTGAAGTATCTCTCAAAAAGAGCGTCGGAGGATTTTCCTCAAAGAACTCCGCAATTGAATATAATTGTTCGCCTATTTTGATCTCCAGACTATCTTCTGAATGGAAGACTACTTCTCCACGACTTTTAATCCTCATGGAAATTTTACTAAGTCCATATTGTGTTCTTAAACAGAACTTAAGCTCTTTCAGATCTAAATTCTGCTCATCACTAAAAATTAGGTCACAATTTATTAATGATTCTTGCCATTTAGTCGTTTTAACAATTATTTTCGATTCATTTTTTCTAAGAATTTCTATTGGCCATTCAACAGCAAGTACCTGAACATTTGGAAACTCTTCCAACTCCTCAGTTTGCATGGCTGTTTTCATAACATCATTTGTATTAATAGTATCGTCTAGTATTTTAGTACCCACTCCTTTGCACCATGCTACCCACTGGTCTAAAGAATCACTATCCATTGCCCAAATTTTACCTTTATATGAACAGCCAATACTTACAAGCTGACCATTTTCATACCCTTTACCAAAAATATTCGATTTAGTTGCTCTATTTGCCTCTATGTCGGGAATTTGATCATTAATTTCTGTTCCCGTATGCATGGAATAACGTAGCCCCTTCTTATTTTTATTAAGACCAACATTTTGAAGCTTTAATCTTTTTAAATGAGCCAATGCTCTAAATATATATTCTCCTTTGATCTGAATAGCATCTTCCGCGATTAGTTGCATTAATCTCTTGACTAATCCATCTTTCGAAGAGGAATGGATAAAAAGTAAATCTGTATCCTTGTCATAGAAAGCAATATATAAATCCCATGATTCATCAAAAAGCTCCTTAGAACTTGTCCAGCCTACGGGTAGATAAGACTTAATAGAAAAAATCAATGTATCCTGTTCGTCATTAATTACTGAATCTACGATCTGAAACTGTTTATTCCCAAACTCACTAAACCGCTCTGGCTTCCATTTAGCAAACTTCATCTTATAAATAGTGATCCTAGACAAAATAATGGACACATAGTCCCTCAGTTAGACTGGGAAACTGACGTGGCCTCGATTTTTAGCCATGCTTGAAATAGATCTAGGTCACAAGCTGCTTTATTAAGATACATAAGATTCAAAAGAGCGTGGGGGCAAAAGAAGATGGGAAGAAAACCCACATAGAGTTTGTAAAAATTTTTTTAATAATTATGCTTTACGGACAGCTTTAGAAAAGATTAAAAATTTACTCGAAAACAAACAAGAACATAAACAAATAAAAGAATTTATATGTAGTAGCTCAAGCCTGATCTGACAGTTATCGATATTTGATTGAGACTGTCAGGTTAAATTTAAGCTAAATTCTTTTCAACCCACAGATGCACCCCCAAAATAGTACAATAAACAGTCATTTTTAATACTATTAGCAAAATACCCTCCGATAGGAGTATTTAATTTATTGTTTTTTAGCCAGATATATTCCACTTAGAATTAAAAAAGCAATCTGGCAAAGAAGCCAAACTAAAACAGAAAAATTTGAACATTTAACTATTGAATCGTAAATAATTTCTTTATATGACACAGTTTCGATCATGTTTAATAGAGTCAATTCCAACACTAACAGTATAAATATTAATCCAACATAAATGTATTTGTTTTTTATAAAAATCAATATGATTGCTAGTATTATTGATAAAACACCACACATACCAAGCATGGATGGATCATTCGCCGATACTCCGTTTAGTTCTTTAAAATAGGTAACTGTGTTAACAGCTATATATTCGTAAACACATAAATCTTGACCAAACTTATCAATTGTATATCCAGCTACACCAGATAAAAATAAGAATACTACTGCTAAATATTTAATCATGACTTATAAACTCAATTTTAATGATGGGTCAAACTTCCAAGTTTCAACTTGCCTTTCTGGATCAGCGCGACAAGTTCCTTCACATCCATCGGGAATCGCAATAACATCACCGTTAAGAGCCAATTTTATAGCTTCTTGCCATTTCCATGATCGTGCATATACTGCATTTTCTAATCGTTTTTTTGGAATTTCACCTTTTATCCAACTATTTAGAGCCTTTTCCCCTGCATTATAAAAAACGGTTGATTCTTGCAAGGTAAGCTTTCTACCTAAAATTTTTCCACCACGCACTACATTTTTTGCAACCAAATCCATCGCAACTGTTGCATCTGTACAAATGACAACAAATGTTTCATACAACCAATCAGGATTTCTTTTATCTATATTCATCAATTCAGCAGCTAATCCTAATTGCATTTCGCCAAAACCATAACTATTATGAGGATATACTTCTCCTAGATTTAGATAAAAAGACAAAAGATTTTTCCTAAAAGCCCAAACTCCATGCATTTTTTCTTCAAATACAATAGATGCAACAATTTGCGGATCTATGCCATTATTAGCTCCTGCACTTTTAATTTCATTTCTAAGATAGGCAACCATTCTTAAACCTTCAGGCACTGGATAAGTCGTCGGAATAATTCGATTAGGAACCCTGTGTTCATCTTCTTTTAGGGTTTTATCCTGAAATAATTTTAGATCATATTCTGTTATCAGAGGCTTAGAATTAGCTTCTTTTATATAAGTATGACCGTAAATAACAATTCTAGGATTATATTGTGTCCCAGATGGAAGAAATATTTTAAATGAAACTGTAGTTTTGTCTGGTACTTCTTTGGGATTTAAGTCAAATGAAACCTCCCCCCCTAAGCCATTTGCTTGTATAGCAACTTTATTTGTAGTTCCTACTCTTCCAGCACTAGTTACAAAATTAGCAACATAACTAAATTTACTGAAATTTAAAATATTCTTACTTTCTTTAATTTTCAATCTTGCGTAGGCTTTTGTCATTGTTCTTCTTCAGTGTAAGTATATTTATCTAATAAGTGGAAATTAACAATCTCTTGCTGCTCTGTATAAATAGGTTTGGTATAACCTTCTTCATCAGTTACGCCTTCTATAAGCGCACCAGATTCAGTCACTGCAAAGTACGCCTTATTTTTATAAGGAATATTTTCTGCATCAGTTAATTGGACACTTAAATTGAACTTACCATCATTAGGCAAGGGCAAAATAGGAAAATGAGCAACCACCTGTTCACCAGATTTAAAAATATGTTGTCCCGCTTTAACTTCAAATTTTCCAGCCATAATTGCATTCACTTTAATTATGTTTATGTTATAGTCAGAATATACAAAACTTTAATATAACTTATCAATGACTTTAATTGTTGCAATTAATTTAAACAATTATCTTTTTTTAGCTAGTGACCAGAGATTAACTATTGAATGTGAACCATCAACTGGTCTACCACCTCGTATTCATCATGATGGATATAAAAAAATACGATACTGGAAACATGGCGCTATAGTCACATCAGGTGATGTTATTTTAATGGATCTGTTTTACAAACAGTTAATTCTAAAAGAAAATAAACCCGAATCAGAGCTAGATTTAATTTTAACTTCTAGAATAGCGAGAGTAATGTATCTACAGTTGGGATTTCCTGCTGCTCAAATATATGGCTGTGCTTTTTTCTCGGTTTATACTGAAGGTAAAGTGGAACTCATTCACCTATCCATTAAAGAAGACTCTATTGAATATGAAACTGTTAAACCTATGCACGCACATTTTTCATTATTTGCAGGATTGCCAGATGATCCAATTTACCAGCAATTTGTAAATTACTTAAAAAATGTCCAATCATTTGAATTATTCAAAGATTTTTACAACTATCACATGGAATTATTGAAATACTTTTATAAAAGACAATATTCATTTGATAAATCAATGACCAGTACTTTCGATTTATTTATTCAAAATAAAAAAAATGGAAAAGGCTTTACACAAACAATTAGAAATTTATGAAATCTGTTCTCTTGATGCACTAATAAATAATTACCTCGTTCAACGAAAGTTATGACTCATTCAGATCAAAGCTCACAGTACTGTAGTCGTGATTTTAGAAGACGGCTATTGACAGCTGTATTCAAAGGATAACCTAGAAATCTAAATACGCTTTCAATTTTAGGGAAAACATCATTATTGAGTCTAATCTGATATAGCAATGTCAGACTAGACTCACTTAAATGAAAGTCCAATCAATAAAATAGTAAAATAATTGAATCTTTTAATTTATGATCTTTTAATTTCGTTGTTAAAATTAGTGAGAAACAACATAAAATATAGGGACATATCTACAACTAAGCCCCCCCAAACAACACTACCCCAACCCATCCAAAAAACACCCCACTAACCTTTCTCGATCATCCACACTATTTTCACCCTGAAGCTGAACCATTGCCCCATCAATCACAAACAAAAACATATGTGCATCTTGTTTTGAGGCATTCACATTGCTGGTTAAAAGCAATTTATAAATTTCATCAATTAACCAGCTTCGGTATTCAACCACGATTTGATAAGCATTGGGATAGCGTTTTTCAATTTCAAAAATAGCCTTAAATAATAAATGGTACAGCCCTTCAACATCGGCATGTAAAAAGAAAATTCGCTTAAGTTTTTCAAAAACGGTAAGGTCTTTCCGCCTATAAATTAGCACAAACACTTCTTCTTTCAATGTGGCTTTTTGAAAGGTTAAACTCCTCTCAATCAAACTTTCTTTAGAATGAAAGTATTTATAAAACGTTGCTTTGGTAGTTTTAGCAGATTCAACAATACGGTTTATCCCGACATGATGAAAACCGTATGTATTAAAGAGTTTTCGGGAGGACTCGAGCACCCTTAAAGCTAGAAATGAAATATATAAATTTGACATATATTTTCCATATAAATCATTTTTTTAATTAAATAAGATAAAGTCACTCTCGATCTTGTTATAAGCAAAAAAGCATGCAACGGCTTCAAAAGGTAACCAGAATGAATCTCAAGTTTTATTGTTGATATTTTGAGGTATAACCAGCCAATGCCAAAAAACCCAAAGGCTGTTCAACCGTACTAAACACTAATCTGATGGGGTATGAATAAAATACATGGCCAACTCCTGAACAATTCAAAATTCTGCCAATGTATAAAAATTATGGTGGCAGAACGAAAGAGGGTTAGCAGACTGAACCTAAGAATCAGTACACCCGAAGGTGTCCCCCTCCCGTCCAACCGCAACAAAAGGGGGACGAACGAGTCTACATCAAAAAAACAAGTTTTTTCAATGCACTTAGGCAGCGGTCTGCTAAAACCGACTGGCAATGTAGGCCAGCCAGCAAAGAATAATCGGAGTTTTTTTGGGTGTCAATGTCATATTTTGTGCAAAAAATTAAAATTATTATTATTTTTCAAGTAATTAAATAATTGATTATGATTGCTTTAAACAAGCCTATTCGGTCAATTCAACAGATCAACACGCCTTATTATTTTTTAGCTCTGGCATAAGGGGTAAACGCAAAAGCAACTGGCTTTAAGCAACCTCGGTCTGCCCAACATGATGATAAGAACGATTAAAATAAACTAAGCTTTGATCATGTTCACTTTGTTGAATCGCCACGATACGACAAATAAAAATCGTATGTGTTCCAACTTCCTGAATTTGCTCAATCTCACAATCAAAATTCACCAAAGCATCATCTAAAACCGGTGCGCCAGTTTCTAATTCTGTCCAAACGCCATGTTTAAATCGTTCTTCTGGGCTTAATTTAGACGAAAACGCTTTAGAAATATGCTGATGATGTGCACTTAAAACATTTACAGTTAAAATTTTATTTTCAACAAAATGCACATGAGAACTCGCCGCTTTATTCATACAGACCAATAAAGTCGGAGGCGAATCCGTCACACTACATACGGCAGACGCAGTAAATCCATAACGACCAGACAAACCTGTCGTGGTAATGACACTGACTGCACTGGTCAACAAAGACATTGCATTTCTAAAGTCTGTTGCTTCAATCATTTCATTGTTCCTAAATTGAACCGTACTTTTTTAGATTTAGCATTACCCTGCTATTCCGTCATGTAGGCACTGCATCTGGATGAGTTTCTCAGTAGAACTGACGTTCTCTAAATTGTGATCAGGGTTTCCAGTTGGGTCTTGGATATCCATTCACCCAAACAGGTCACCCTTTTTACACCACAATATCGTTGAATACTAGCGGCTAAGTTCTTGACGAACGATTTCTGCGCCAGCACTTAAAGCATTAAGTTTGCCTCTTGCAACTTCACGAGATAAAGGAGCCATACCACAGTTAGTCGATGGATAAAGCTTATCCGCATCGACAAACTGAAGTGCTTTTCGTAATGTGTTGGCAACTTCTTCTGCTGTCTCAATGGTATTGGTTGCCACATCAATAGCACCAACCATTACTTTCTTACCACGGATCAATTCGATCAGATCCATTGGCACACGAGAGTTTTGGCATTCTAAAGACACGATATCAATTTTAGATTGTTGAAGTTTAGGGAATGCTTCTTCATATTGACGCCATTCTGAACCTAAAGTCTTTTTCCAATCTGTATTGGCTTTGATACCATAGCCATAGCAAATATGCACCGCAGTTTCACATTTAAGCCCTTCAAGCGCTCTTTCTAAAGTCGCAACACCCCAGTCGTTGACTTCATCAAAAAACACATTAAATGCAGGTTCATCAAATTGGATAATATCCACACCCGCAGCTTCTAACTCTTTGGCTTCTTCATTGAGGATTTTGGCAAATTCCCAAGCAAGTTTTTCACGACTTTTATAATGCGCATCATACAACGTATCAATCATGGTCATTGGACCAGGCAACGCCCATTTAATCGGTTGATTGGTTTGTTGACGTAAAAACTTGGCATCATCAACAAAAACAGGCTTTTGACGAGATACCGCACCGACAACAGTTGGTACGCTTGCATCATAGCGATTACGAATGCGTACAGTCTCGCGCTTCTCAAAGTCCACACCATTCAGATGTTCAATAAACGTGGTGACAAAGTGTTGGCGCGTTTGTTCACCATCACTGACAATATCGATCCCAGCGTGTTGTTGCTCTTGCAATGACAAGCGTAAAGCATCTTGTTTGCCTTCAATTAATTGCTCATCTTGTAATTTCCAAGGTGACCAAAGTTTTTCAGGCTCAGCAAGCCAAGAAGGTTTTGGTAAGCTGCCAGCAGTTGAAGTTGGTAATAATATTTTCATAATCAATAATCTTGTCTATCTAGGTAAATTAAGCAACGTAATTTGCAGACCACTGCTCAAGGATATGTTTGTATGGCTTGATGAACTGCTCTTCAGTAAATTTCCCTTGCTTAATCGCCAACTGGCCACGCTCTTCTCGGTCATACACAATACGAGTTAGTGAATAATCCTGATGCTTTAAACTTGGTTGGTAAGATTTACCTGCCACAGAATTTGCGTTGTAAATCTCAGGTCGGTAAATCTTCTGGAAAGTTTCCATGGTGCTAATAGTACCGATCAACTCAAGGTTAGTGTAATCACTCAACAAATCACCACGGAAGTAAAATGCCAAAGGCGCAACACTATTAGGCGGCATAAAATAACGAACCTGCAAACCCATTTTTCCGAAGTATTCATCTGTTAACGAATATTCATCTTGTAGATATTCAACACCCAATACTGGATGCACATTTGCAGTACGGTGATACACCTTGCTACTTGAAACACTAAGACAAATCACAGGTGATTTTTTAAAGTTTTCTTTATACGCATTTGAATTTACAAATGCGTTGAAAATCTTCCCATGAAGCTCGCCATAGTTTTCTGGCAGGCTAAATTGATCTTTATTTTTATTATGTTCTAACAGCAATACACTAAAATCATAATCACGCACATAAGAAGAAAAATTGTTGCCCACAATACCTTCAATACGTTGATTATTTTTGTGATCAACAATATTGGTTTTCAATATTTCAATCGTAGGGAAAGTCTCACCGTTGCCTTCGATATCAATATCAACTGAAATGATTTCTAACTCAACAGAATAACGATCTGCTTCTGGATTATCCCAATGCGCTAAGGCATTAAAACGATTGTCAATCATCGTTAGGGTATTGCGCAGATTGTCATGGCGACTCTCACCTCTTGCTAAATTGGCAAAGTTGGTTGTGATACGCGTATTATTAGAGGGATGATAGTTTTCGTCGAAACTAATGCTCTTAATCGTAAATGTAAAATCTTTACTCATGATGATCTGATACCCTAATTTCTGAAATAAACCTGAATTTTTTTCATGCTCTTTCTGAACCATCCAATTTCTCTTTGGATCTATCCAGCCAATAGTATTTCCCGTATTTTCTGACTTGTACTTGGTTGCTCAATTCAGAATCAACGATAATTTTGTCTATCGTGAAGCGCTTGGTGTAATTTATACCGTAATCCTTACATGAATAAAAATGATATAATTTCACAAAAAAGTGAAACAAATTCATGTTTAGGGGTGAGTAACATGAATAAATGGATTGTGAGGCTGGGCTATATGATAAAACTCAAGAAATGAGTAAGCAAAAATGCTGTTAAAAGTGTATATAAAAAAACTGATCTGATTACCAATGTGTTGGGCTTTATTGTGTTGGTTGCTATTTGGCTTATTTCTTGGATTAGGAAATTGAGAAGAAATGAAGATCGAAAGTATTTTTTAGATTGTGGAGATGATGTGTGAAAGTCACCTATTCAAAGATTTTAATAATTTCAAATTTTTATATGCTGTCACGCATTTATTTATTAATTTTACAGTTAACTATAATGATAGCGACACATCGCAATGATAATTGAATCTGATGTAACCTTATAAACGATGCGATTTTCTTGATCAATACGCCTTGACCAATAGCCTGCTAAATCATGTTTGAGGGGTTCAGGTTTACCAATTCCATCAAAAGGTGAACGTTTAATGTCTTTGATCAATGCATTAATTCTTTTTAGTGTTTGCTTATCTGTAGCTTGCCAATATAGGTAATCATCCCAAGCTTGATCACTCCAACTTAGAATCATTCTTCAATCAGCTCACGATTCATTGTTTTACCTGCTTCAATCTGAGCAATTGAATCACGCAATCTCTTTGCATTCGCAGGGCTTTTAAGAAGATGTGCTGTTTCTTCATAGGCATTGAAATCGTCTAAGCTAATCAATACAGCCGTTTGATTGTTCTGTCTAGTAATCAATACAGGAGAGTGATCATCAATGACCCCATCCAGTACAGTTGCTAAGTTCTTTCGAAGATCAGAATAAGTTACAACTTTCATTGCTGCACCTTTAGTTTGAGTACAATTTATTGTACTTATTTTAGTACATGGTTATAAATTATTCAATCTATTCAGTAACTACTTTATTTGTTTTGAGCAAATTCACCACATCGTTCAAACTAAAATAAGGAAGATGTTTATATAAGAATATACAACTTATCTTTGGCTAATTTGCTTCATATTTATAGTCTTAAAACGATTTTGCTGAGAAGTTTATACGCCATCCAGTTATATCCTAAATCAACTAAATAACATCGTAATATTTTGGGCAAAATTATAATTTTAAGCATGCAATAATAGAGCTAGTATCATTTTTCAAAGGATAGGTTGAGGGTAAAAAAATCTAACAATTCAAACCCACCCAACATATAAAGTTGATCCACTTCACATTATGCTATTAAAATATGGATAAATTTTCTATTAAAAAAATATAAAAATTTACATTAAAAATTATAAACTTAGCTTAGTTTAATCATCATAAAACAAAATATTCCCTATTTATTTTCAGGTTTTTTTATGGTTTTTATAATTAAACAATGTATTCCTCTTAACTTTTCCATTAAAATAAGCCAAATATCTTTTTGTAATTCGTCACCACCCTCTCCTATGTGCCTATTGAGTGGTAACACGAATAAAACATGCCTTTGAAAATTCGCGTGGCTAATAAACTGTAATGACTCAAGCAACTCAGCATCCTATGGAATCCATTTCCAACATCCGTGTATTGGATGAATGGCAAGAAGAAATTCCAGAGGATTTATATATTCCTCCTGCTGCATTCGAAATTCTGCTTGAACATTTCGAAGGACCACTCGACTTTTTAATTTATCTGATTCAAAAAAATGGTTTCGATCTTTTACAGTTAGATATTGCTCCGATTGCAACACAATATTTGTCTTATATGGACAGTATGAAATCGTTAAATATCGAGCTAACCGCAGACTATATGGTGATGGCAGCATTATTGGCAGATTTAAAATCTCGCTTGTTATTGCCAAAACCAAAAACTATTCATATTGAAAAAGATCCAAAACAGGAATTAATCGATCGCTTAGAAACCTATTTACGGATTAAAAAAGCAGCTGAACGTTTAGGCCAGATGCCAGTTTTAGACCGAGATACTTTTGCGACACATATTGCAATTGGTCATATTCCAAAAGTGTATGAAGGTTATGACGTTGAGATGCTAAAAGATGCCTTATATTGCATTTTTAACCGTCCTGAACCCGTAACCCATAAGATTGAACAAGAACCTGTACTTCTTGAAGAACGCATTGCTTATATCGAATATATGATTGAATCTGGAGAAGTTCTCAGTTTCCAAGAATTACTCAAGCCAAACCAAGGTCGAATGGGCATGGTGGTTACATTTATGGCAATCTTGGAGCTGACTCGTCAGCAAAAAGTCCAAATTATTTCTTCTGGTGTTGAAGCCCCGCTTGCAATTCAAGGAGCAACGGCATGACCATTGATCAAAATAATGCCTTTAATGTTGATGAATTACATCACGAAGTTCTGATGCAACTTGAAGCGATTATCTTTGCAAGTGATGCCCCTGTATCGCTTGCTCGCTTAAGAGAAGCATTTCAAAATCAGTATTCTAAACAACAGTTGCAACAGTATTTACAGCAATTGTCTGTGTTACAACATGGTCGTTCAATCGAACTTGTCGAAACAGCTCAAGGTTATCGTTTTCAAGTGCGGGCAAAATACCGCAACGTGATTGCGCAAGTTTGGCCAGATCGACCGACTCGATTATCGCCATCACTGTTAGAAACTGTTGCAGTGATCGCTTATCATCAGCCAGTAACCCGTGCTGATATTGAGCAAATACGAGGGGTTACAAATAATAGTCAAATACTCAGGACTTTGTTTGATTGGAACTGGATTAAAGAATCTGGTTACCGAGAACTCCCAGGTAGACCCGCGTTGTTAGTGACAACGCCACAATTTTTAAATGCTTTTGGTCTAGTGTCTTTAGATCAATTGCCTCCCCTACAGGATGCCAAGGAAGCTTTTATGATTTTGGATGCGCAAGCTGCCAAGTCTTAAATAGGTGCACTGTTGATGATTATTTCTAAGGTTATGCTGTCATGAGTGAAAAATTGCAAAAGGTACTCGCACGAGTGGGTTTGGGCTCTCGCCGTTATATGGAAGAGGTCATTGCCGCTGGTCGTGTAAGTGTCAATGGGCAGGTTGCTCAAGTGGGCGAACGTATTGAACCAGGTGATGAGCTTCGCATCGATGGTCGTAAAGTTCAGTTCCAAATTGAAGACGAAATTCGTCGTCGTGTATTGATTTACTACAAACCTGAAGGTGAAATCTGTTCTCGTAATGACCCAGAATCTCGCCCGACTGTGTTTGATAACTTACCCCCGATTTCCAATGACCGTTGGGTGATGGTAGGTCGTCTAGATATCAACTCAACAGGTTTATTACTTTTTACAAATGATGGTGAACTTGCCAATCGTTTAATGCATCCCTCAAATGAAATCGAACGTGAATATGCAGTTCGAGTCATGGGTGAAGTAACGCCTCAAATCAAAAACAACATGACAAATGGCGTTGTTTTAGATGATGGTCCAGCAAAATTTGAATCTTTCTCTGAAATTGGTGGTGAAGGAATCAATCGCTGGTACCAAGTCGTTGTAAAAGAAGGTCGTAACCGTGAGGTTCGCCGTATTTTTGAATCACAAGGTCTAAAAGTAAGTCGCTTGCTCCGTACTCGTTACGGCACTGTGATTTTGCCTCGTGAACTTCGTACAGGTCGTTGGATGGAACTTGATAAAACTGATATCGATAATTTAACCAAAGCTGTTGAACTTAAACCACGTCAAGGTACAGGTTTATTTGGTATGGCAAAACGTCGTACCGAACGTATGCAAGACAAACCTATGGCTGCGCGTCGCGGTGGATTCCTGCGTCAACAACGTCGTGATAGCGAAGGTGAAGAAGCTCACAACCATCAAAATGATCGTCGTGATTCTCAGCCAAGTGCAAACCAATATGGTCAAAACCGCACTGAAAACCGTACTGACAATCGCAATGAACGCTCAGACAACCGCTTTAATAAAGCACGTTCTGGTGGCAACAGCTACAACAATGACCGTGCGGACAACCGTGGTAATAGTTTTAATAGCAACCGTTCTGAAAACCGTTATGGCAATCAACAAAACCGTAACCGTTCAGAAGGTCGCTATAATCCAAACGAACGTTTAGATCGTTCAGATCGCCAAGAACGTAGCGAACAACCTGAAAAGAAAAAACCGTTTGTTGTGACAAAAGGTTTTAAAAAATTCTAAGTCTTTAACACTTATTTATTGACACTAAAAAGCCACTCAATCGAGTGGCTTTTTACACAGTAAAAATCTAAATCACCTGTCTGGTTCCTTGCGGAATTGAACTCAATAAGCGTTTGGTATAGTCATGCTGTGGTGACTGATATAACTCATCCGAATTGGCGATTTCAACGATATCACCGTGGTTCATCACCATAATTTGATCCGAAATATATTTCACCACAGACAAATCATGTGAGATAAAAATATAACTTAAGCCAAATTCATCTTGCAGATCTTGAAGTAAGTTCAGGACTTGTGCTTGAACCGATACATCAAGTGCTGAGACGGATTCATCACAGATTAAAATTTCAGGTTTTAAAGTTAAACAGCGTGCTATTGCAATACGTTGACGTTGCCCCCCAGAAAACTCATGCGGATAACGATCAAAGGCTTGCGCAGGTAAGCTTACTCTTTCCAGTAATTCCAAAGCCATCTTTTTACGTTCAGTATCATTTGCGCCAATTTTATGAACTTGCATCGGTTCCATCAAAATTTGCCCCACGGTAAAACGCGGATTAAGTGAGGCATAAGGATTCTGAAAGATAATTTGAATCTTACGTTGATACTGGGCAAACTCTTTTTCAGACATTGCCAAAATATCTTTACCTTGAAACAAAGCTTGGCCACCAGAAGCTTGTTGCAAGCGCATCAACAATAAACCAATGGTGGTTTTACCTGAGCCAGACTCCCCGACGAGCCCTAAAGTTTTACCTTTCGCCAGTTGGAAGGATGCCCCTTTGACTGCCTGAAATTCATCTTTGCCAAATAGCCCTTTACGACTAAAAAATGATTTTTTTAAATCACGTACATCTAAAATAATTTCTTCACCGCCAATAAGGCCTCGCTTACGCTCCGCAAAATCCACCTCAGGCAAACTCACCGCCTCAGTCTCAGGTACATCTTGAACTTGCATAAAATCACTAATGACTGGTAAGCGATATGGACGATGCGAAAGTTGCGGACGGCATAATAATAATGCTTTGGTATAGGCATCTTGTGGCTGTTCTAAAACAGCCTTTGCTAAACCTTGTTCACGAATTTCACCATGACGCATCACAATCACTTCATCAGCAATTTCACTCACCAATGCCAAGTCATGGGTAATAAACAACATCGACATTTGACGGCGCTTACGTAAAGCCTCCAACAAATCCAATATTTGTTTTTGGATGGTGACATCTAATGCAGTGGTCGGTTCATCAGCAATCAGTAATTTAGGTTCACAGGCGATTGCCATGGCAATCATGACCCGTTGCTGTTGACCGCCAGACAGTTGACTGGGATAAGCATCAATCTTGCTTTCAGGGGATGGAATTCCAACCTCAGTGAGTAGCTCCAAAGTGCGTTGTCGGGCTTGTTTACGCCCCATATTTAAATGAATACGCATAATTTCAGCAATTTGATCACCCACCGTAAACACAGGATTAAGTGATGACATCGGTTCCTGAAAAATCATAGCAATATCTTTACCACATATTGCACGCATTTGTTTGCTGTTTAAACTGAGTAAGTCTTTACCTTCAAAAATAATTTTACTGTTTTCAGCAATACGAGATTGGCCTTTGGGTAATAAACCCATGGTTGCTAGGGAAGTTACAGATTTGCCACTTCCTGATTCGCCAACCAGGGCCACGGTGGTATTGGTAGGAATCTGAAATGAAATGCCTTTTACAGTTTCAATAAATTGCTTATTTTCACCCTTAAAACTCACACTCAGATTTTCAACACTGAGTAGTACAGGAGGTGTCGCTTGTTGTTCTGACATCTTTATGCTCCTTATTTTAGTTTAGGGTCTAATGCATCACGCAATGCATCTGTAAACATTGAAAATGCGGTCACAAGCACGGCCATCGCTACTGAAGCTGCCACCAATTGCCACCATTTGCCTAAAATTAGCTCACTTTGTGCTTCATTCAACATACTACCCCATGACACCACTCCCACAGGTACACCAAAGCCCAAGAAGCTTAGAATTACTTCAGACTTAATAAATGCAACCACCAAGATCGACATCTGAACCAAAGCAATATGACTTACATTTGGGAAAATATGCACGAACATCCTTCGGGTATTACTGACACCAATTGCTTTGGCTGCCAGTACATACTCGCGTGAATTATGTTTCATATATTCGGCACGAATTAAACGAAATACCCCAGTCCAACCCGTTAATCCAAGAATTAAAACAATGGAAAGAATACCCTTTTGTTGCAGTACAGCAGCAATCGCCAACACCAACAATAGATAAGGTATCGAGGTAAAAATGTTATAAAACCAGTTCAGAACATCATCGACCCAACCACCAAAATAACCAGCGATTGCCCCTAAGAATGTGCCGATTACCACTGCCAGCAATGCCGAGATCAAGCCCACAATAATAGACGTTTCTGCACCTTTAATGGTTTTTAGTACTACATCCTGTCCCCATTTATCAGCACCAAAAGGCAAGGTTTGTTTGAGTTCGCTTTGCTGATCAAGTAAATGCCCACCCAATTGCTGATCAATGGCTTTCATATCTTCTGCAAGCGGATCTTGAATACCGTAGTAGTCAATCTCACCACCTGAAGTTTGTTCTGTTGCAATTTCAGTATTTAGTTCTTTGATCACATCTTTTAAAGGATCAACAGGATTTTCAGGTAAAGCTGCTACAGGTGTGGCTTTTTTTTCAGAATCTTGCGTGTTTTGATCTGCCCCTATAAATGTAGGTGGCGCATAACTCACGGCGACTTCTTTATTCCAATTTGATGCAATCACACCCGTCATGGAGAGTACCAATATGATGAAATAACACAGCAACACCAATAACGACAGCATAGCAATACGATCTGCTTTTAAACGTCGCATCGCCAATCGCCATAAACCAGGAGAAGTCTGTTGGTCTTGGACGTCTACTTTTTTAGATAAAATTCCGAGCATCATCCCACCTACTTCAACTGTACGCGTGGATCAACCACTTTATAAATCAAATCGGCAATGAGGTTAAAAATCATGGTCGCAGCAGCAACATATACGGTGATTGCTTTAATCACTGGAAAGTCGCTTCGTTCTACTGCAATAATGACTTCTCGTCCAATCCCCGGAATACCAAAAAATCGCTCAATTAAAAATGCTCCAATCAATAACGCTGGCAGGCTCGACATCACATCGGTAATAATCGGAATAGATGCATTACGCAGCACATGCACGCCCAAAATACGTCCCTCACCGACCCCTTTTGCCCGTGCAGTACGCACATAGTCCTGATTGACTTCATCTAAGACAAAGCTACGGTATAGACGTAAAGTCGGTGCAATACTCACCACTAACATGATTAAGATTGGCAATAGTGCGTATTGCAATAGATTTTCACTGAGACTATCGCTCCAACCTTGTACAGGGAACCATCCCAGCTTATAGGCAAGACCGTATTGAAATACGATGATATAGACCAAAATACTGATCGACATCCCAATGGTACATAACAACATCACCATACGATCCGTCAGCGAACCACGTACCGAAGCAACAGCCAAAGCCAGAATGATTGAAATTACAGTTTGTAAAATTGTCAGTGGAATGATGATGGTCAGTGATGGACCCAAACGGGTCAGAATAATGTTTGAAACTGATTCCCCAGTACTCCAACTATTGCCATAATCAAAAGTCAGGATTTGCTTAATAAAAATCCACAATTGAACGTAATATGGTTGGTCTACCCCAAGTTGCTGACGAATATTTTCAATCTGTTCAGGATTTGCCATTTTTCCAGCAAGGATATAAGCAGGATCTCCGCCTACCCAATTAAATAGAAAGAAAATCAGCAACACGACTCCCAACATGGTGGGAATCATTTGCCATATACGGCGCGTGATATATGCCAGCATAGTTCTAATTCCTTTTAATCACGTTGACCGGTAATTTCTTGAAAGAATGCCTTGTTATCCGGTTCTCTGCCCAAGAAATCAACCACCAACTGCTCTGCTTTCTTTTGTCCACCTTGTGACAAAATTGCTTTACGATAACGTGCTCCAACCTCTGGATTATTTAAGTTATCGCCAAAAGCAGAAAGCATGTCTAAGGCCATCACTTCAGACCACATATAGCCATAATAGCCGACTTGGTATCCGCCCATAATATGACCAAATTGCCCTGGGAATTCTGTAGTTGGCACATACCCTAAGGCGGTTTGATTTTCGAGTTTTTTCCATACCTCTAAAGGCTGGGTTTTTAAAGCATCTGCGGTATGCAGTGCCATATCGTATTGCGCATATAAAGTTTGACGAGAATAAAATAAGCCACGACCGTAGTTTTTAACGGCTTTTAATTTGCCAATCAATTCATCGTCGACACGCGGACAGGCGGGTTTGCAATAATTGGCTAAGGTCGACAGCGTTTCTTTACGGCGTGCCCATTCTTCATACATCTGTGACGGTGCTTCAACAAAATCTCGCTCGACTGAGGTGCCAGATTGTGAGGCATAACGGGTGTTTGATAAAATTCCGTGTAAAGCATGCCCAAACTCATGTACAAAGGTTTCCAGTTCATCACTGTTTAAACCTTTACGGTTAAAGTTGGTGACTAAGGCTGAAATCGGTTTACGCTGGGTTAGGGTACTGCCCCCCTTAACGCCCCACACCGCTGCATGACCATACTTTCCTTCACGTGGAAATTTATCGATATATAAACCACCTAAAAGCTGACCTGTTTTCTGATCTGTTACATCGTAATATTCAACTTCATCTTGCCAGACATCAACCTTGGCAGGCTTAAATTCAATCCCATATAGATTTGAAGAAATTGCAAATAACCAATCTTGTGATGCTTGGGTCGGGAAATATTCCCGCATTTTTTCTTGGTCAATTTTGTACTTTTCTTGGCGTAATTTTTCGCTCCAATAGCCCTCACTCCAACGGTTAATTTCCGCTTTTTCCACAGGAATATTTAAGGTTTTAGCCTTAAATTCACGCAGTGTTTGCACTTCTTTTTTCTCTAATGGCGCAACCGTACTATGTACCTCATTGAGGAATTTATTGACCGTTTCAGGATTTTTGGCCATACGATTTTTCAATGCCCAATCGGCATAACTGGCTTTACCGAATAATTGTGCAAGTTCATGCCGTAAATCAATCGCTTGTTTAAGCAACACTAAATTCTTTTCAGTACCACGGCGGGTATAAGCAATTTGATAACGTTTACGCGCATCATCACTGTCTGCCAATTCCATAAAAGGACGGTATTCTGGGTAGTCAAAACCCAACAGGTAATTGCCTTTTTCATTTTTCTTTAGATTGGCAATATAGCTTTCTGGTAAGCCTTTTAATTCGGCTGGAGTAAATTCTAATTTTTCAGGATTGTCTCGAATGTTACGGGCATATTCTTGTTGAATCTTGGTCAATTCATCTAAAATCACTTTTAAACGTGCTTGTTTTTCTGCGGGAAGTTGTACCCCTGTATCTTCAAAACCATCTAAAATATCTTGGCGATATTTACGGTCAATCTCATCACTGGCTTTGATTTTTTTAATTTGCTGATAAAGCTTTCCATCTTGATACACTTCAGTTTGAAACTGACTGATTTTAACTTCACAGTCTTCTGCGGCTTTACGTAAATCCGCGCTTGGGTCAACATTACTGGCTAAATTAATTGGTCCATAAAAATCTTCAAACTCTGCAAAAATTTCATCCCACTTTGCCAATACTGCTCCAGCAGGTGCATTATTTTTGAGTTTAACTTTGGCAAATTCAGCCAACTTGGTTTTAACGTCTGTAATTTTTGCATCACATTGGGCAGGGATATCTTTGGCCTGAAACTTGGGTAAAGTACTGCGCTCAGTTTCTGCAAAGGCCCATTGCCCCATACCCATTGACAACATACAGAGTGTAGTTAATTTAAATCGCTTCATTTTCATTTTCTCCAATCTTTCATTTATTCATTTTCAAATTTCAATCTGTTTATTTTTAAGCTTTTGATAGAGTTTATTTTTTCATATCAAAATACATCCATTCCGATGGAATAATCGGATGCTTTTTAAAGCCAATGACACGCGGTTGCGCCAAAGCATTGCGATAACGGGTCGATGCCATTTGTACCGGCATATACACTTCTAATATTCGCGCCATCTTATGGTATAAAGCATCACGCTCAGGACCCGGTTTCAATTTTTGCGTTTGTTCATATAAGCGATCATATTCAGGAATTTTCATGCAGGCACTATTGGTTGAATGGATATTCTTTCCATAAAATAGCTGCATAAAGTTATCTGCATCGGGATAATCTGCAATCCAAGCTGATCCCTTAAACATGGTTTTACATTGTTTTTCTGCTTTTAAACCTTCCGCAAAAGGCAAGGATTTGGTGGTCATTTTGACCTTGATATTGTCTAAAGTCTTTTTCCAAAATTCAGCACTTTGCTGACTACGTGTACTATTTCCATAAACAGTTAATTCAATTAGCAAAGGTTTACCATTCGGCAAGGTACGCCAACCATCGGCAGCAACCTTATAATGATAACGATCTAACAGTAAATTGGCGGCTTTGACGGAATAAGGAATACTGGTTTTATAGTTTGGATCATGCCCAATCACTCCATAAGGAATGGGGAATTGTAATCGTTGCGCATCACCTTTCATCAAAATCTTAATTTGATTATCAGGTGAAAAGGCCATTGCCATGGCACGACGTAAAGCAATTTTTTCTTTACTCAAACCACCAACAACAGGGTTTTGCATATTCCAGTAATAATAATCAATTGAAGGATCGGCAATACGGGAAAGTTGAATCCCTTTTTTGGCAAGTTCGGGTTTAAGCTGACCGTCTTGGATGGCTTGAACACTGAGATCACCATCCAACACAAATAAATCAGTTTCATCTTTACTAAATGATAACCAGCGTGATTGTGATTCTTCCATCACTTGAATATCGACCACACCGATTTGCGGCATTTTTTTGCCTTTCATGGCATCTACAATTTTTTGATCTTCTGGTGTGGATGCTTTGAAATCCCAAATATAACCACGATAATCTGGATTGGCTTTCAGGATAATCCGTGAGCCGGGTGTCCATTTTGTCAAGACATAGGGACCTGTTCCCACAGGATGTGCCATGGCAAAACCAGACCGATCACGATAATGTTCAATCACTTCTCGTGCAACTGCGCCAGCTGGTTGATGTGCCAACAGCATTGGGAAGTTTTGATCAACTTGTTTCAGTTTAATCACCAAGGTATAATGATCTGTCGCCTGAAGCCCTGCAACTGATAGATCATAATTAAACTTCCCTGTTTTTTTAGCTTGCTCAAGCACTTTGTCCATGCCTAGAATTTTGTCATCAAACAACCAACTATTGGGCGAGTGCAAACTTGGGTCTAACAACCGCTTATAAGAATAAACATAGTCTTGCGCGGTTAATTCACGGGCTTTGCCTTTAAATACAGGATCTTTGGCAAAATAAATACCTTTTTGAATTTTAAAAGTATAGGTTAAACCATCAGCACTGACTTCAGGCAGGCCCACCGCGGTACGTGGTACTAATTTGGCGGGTGATGCCAAATAATCATAGGTATATAAGCCTTCAAATATTGAATTATGTACATGTGCAGAATAAAGATCTTGGGTACCTGCTGGGTCAAAACCCGTTTCTGCAACTGGGAAAACATAACGTAAAACTTTATTTGGATCCGCTGGACTTTTGGCAAATACATTCATTGTGACTGTCAGGAGCATGCCCCCCAATAATGCACTAACCCCAATCTGCTTTAACTTTTGATTTAAATCATCCTTCATCATTTTATTCAACTTCATCAGGTTATTTTTTAGCTGGCTGAACATCAAGGTATTGCCAAACGGTATTGATCATTGGATGTGCTTTATAGCCTTGAACTTGTGGTTGCAACAGCCAATTACGAATACGGGTACTATGAATAATCCAAGGGTTATCTGCCTCTATCTGCCGACTGATTTTTTCATAAAATGGCGTTCGTTGTTGTGGCGGTAAAGTTAAAGCTTGCTGATACAGTGCATCATAAGCTTTAGATTGATAGCAACTTAAATTTCCTTTGCCTGAGTTCGGACCATAAAGCAATTGGGCAAAATTTTCTCCTTCAGGAAAATCAGCAATCCATGCCCCACCCCAAATCATATGTTTACACTGCATGGCTTCTTTTAAGTTATCGGCAAAATTACTGACCTTAAATTCAACACGCACTCCAATAGCATCTAAGTTTTTCTTCCATAACTCAGAATGAATGACTGAGCTTGAGCTATTTTCCGTATTATATTTCAGGGTAAGCGGCTGCCCGTTGGGTAAAGTTCGATAACCATCTTTGCCTTTCTTATAACCAAATCGATCCAGTAATTTATTGGCCAATAACGGGTTATAGGCAATACTACTTCTATATTGAGCATTGTGCCCTTGCACCCCATCTGGTACCAACATTTCAGCCCTAACCGCTTGACCTTTATAAAGTTGCTTAATCGCTTCTTGTTGGTTGTATGCCAGCGTAATGGCCCGACGTAGCGCTATTTTGTCTAGACTATAACCTCCCACAATCGGATCTTTCATATTGAACATGGTATAGGTGATTTCAGGGTCTTTATTGGGAAAATGTTGAATGCCCTGTTGTTTAAGTTCTGGTTTTAATTGTGTGCCGTTTAAAGCCTGAGGAACCGCATTTGAGGTTAATTTGTCAAAATCCAATTGGCCTGACTTAAACGCCAACCACCTTGACTGTTCTTCCTCAATAATACTCACGACAACCTTACCGACTTGAGGCATTTTTTTACCCGACATCTCTTTGACAAGTTGGTTATCCCATGCCGTACCTGTCGATTTATAATTCCAAATAAAGCCACGATAGTCAGGGTTTGCCACCAGCTCAATTTTACTACGTGGCACGTATTTACTCAGTTGGTAAGCACCTGTACCTACAGGATGCTGCCCGATACGATCACCATAAAACTCAACAACTTCACGCGCTGTTCCGCTAAAAGTGACATAGGCCAAAATATAAGGGAAATTATAATCTGCACGGGTTAAGGTGAATTGTAGAGTGTATTTGTCTAAAGCTTTAAGCCCTGAAATGGGCGCATCATAATTAAACTTGCCTGTCTTTTTCGCATTGGCAACTACTTGCTCTAAACCTTGAATTTTGCCATCAATAAAAGAATAGGTAGGCGAATGGTTTTCCGGATCACTCACACGTTGAATAGAGTAAATATAATCCTGAGCAGTCAGCTCACGTCGTTTGCCTTTAAACGCAGCATCATCGGTAAAATAAATGCCTGGCTTAATTTTAAAAGTATAGACCTTGCCCTCTTGTTCTATTTTTGGCAATGCTTGTGCCGTATTGGGCACCAATACCACAGGACGAGCCAGATAATCATATTTTAATAAAGGTTCAAATATCGCCTCTGCAATATTCCCACTATAGAAATTATAGGTTTTCACCATATCGAAACCATCATCTGGTGCTTCAAAAGCCAAATTCAGGATTTTATTCGGTTGTGCAGGCGTTTTCGCAATCGCCATTTCCCCGTAACTCATTGCACCGACCAACAACGCAAATTGTAAAAGCTTGAATTCCAAATTCACACCTATGTATTTTTATTCATCAAATTATTTAAACAGAATACTGGCAACACCATCATCCTGTAGATTGCTGCTTTGGTGCCGAACCAGAACGTTAAATTAACAATAGTGAAAAATTGAACGATATAACAGTATTAAATGCAAAGCGAATATCATGCCACTACGATTACCCCTTCTAAATTTTATTTATTTTTACCGTAATAAAATCACATTAATTCTATGAATATCTATGATTGACATCCTATCTTCATCTTTCACCCCAGCCTAAATATTAAATTCAGATATCATTTATCAGAACTACTCATAATGCACAATTTAAGTACACACACGTTCCAAAATTGATCACTTATTTTATCAAACACTTTAAATACTCACTTAATCTTTTGATTTAAAATAATTAATATCAAAAACAAAGTCATAATTAATAGTTATACGATTCATTAGATCTAGTTAAAGTCTTTAAATAACAAATAAATATAAAGAATAATTAAAGCCATCAGCGTGTTTTTTAATCACAACTTCATATTGTATTAACATTAATTAAGACGACTTCCAAACTTATTTTTCTACCATCAAGTCACGGATGAATAAGAAGATTAAACACTAGTCACGTAAATTCTTATCATTTTTTTGTATATTTTTAAAACATATAATTAGATAGTTGGCACTTGAATTGCTAGAAAGCAATGCAGCAATATCGCTAAGTACAAAAAAAAACGGATGTCTGAAAATATGAAAGTAAACAAAAATGTTTGCACTTTGGGATCGCCAACGATGGGGAAAACCTTACTAAAGTTGAGTACGCTTAGTCTAAGTATGATGTGGCTATCGCTAGCGCATGCAGCAGAAACTGAAGAAAAAACACAGCCAACAAAAGTAGCCAAAGTCACAGTTACAGGGTCTTCAATTAAAGGTGTTGCAGCTCAAAGTGCTTCACCCATTACGATTATTAAAGGTGAAGATCTAGCCAAACAAGGGGTAACCACTGTCGAAGAAGCACTGACCAAAGTCAGTTCTAACCAAGCTGGTTTTTCTACATCTCAAAATGTGGGTGCAAGTAATACCGAGGGTTCATCAGCCAATTTACGTGGATTAGGCACAGATAAAACTCTGGTCTTATTGAATGGTCGTCGTCTGGCTTATAGCCCATTTAGTACATCAACCACCAACCTTAATATTATTCCAATGGCAATGGTTGAACGTATCGAAGTCCTCCGTGATGGCGCATCAGCGGTTTATGGTGCCGATGCAATTGGTGGTGTCATCAATTTTATTACCAAAAAATCCTTTGAAGGTCTCAACATCAGTGTGGGAGCGACTCAGCCCGAAGCCAGTGGTGGTGATAAACAAGATATTTCCATCTTTGGGGGCTATGGCAATCTAGATGAACAAGGCTTTAATGTTTACGGTGTGGTCGATTATCGTAGAAGCAACAATATCATGGCAAAAGACCGCAAGATCAGTCGCCGTGGTGGTGTAATTCCTGAGCTCGGTTTAGATGCCAGCTCAGCAAATGCTTTCCCAGCAAATATTTTTGATCCCAAAAACAATATTTTGGCAAATCCATACGGCAATACAAATTGTAATAACACACCAAATGTCGCTGCAGATGGCGGCTTATGTTATCTCAATACCCAAGCACTGATTGGAATTACTCCAGAAGTTGAAACAATTTCAGCACTTGGCCGCGGAACCTTTAAACTTTCAGATAAATTTAATCTGATTGGAGAATATATCTTCTCACGTAACGAAGTTACTACTTCGATTGCGCCTGATGTATATAGCCGTTCAGTCACGCTTCCTTCGACAAGTCAATATTATCCAGGCAAAGGTATTGTCCCCGCAGTGAATGGACTCAGCAATGGAGATTTACAACTCTATCTGCGTTCACAAGGGGGAAACCGTTCAGGCAAAACAACCAATGACTCACATCGTGCATTTGCAGGAATTGAGGGTGAAGCCTATGGTTGGGATATCAATGCAGGCTTAACCTATGCAAAAAGTGAAGCAACCGATAGCTTTAATGCGGGTTACCTCAATCAAAGTAAAGTTCAAGCTGCTTTAAACGACGGTTCACTCAATCCATTTGGCCCTTCAGCCGATGCTAATATTTGGAAATCTTTTGAAGTCAATGGGGATACCAATAAAGCCAGCTTAGACTCAACCTCTTTTGATGTCACTGTATCTCGTCCAATCTATACACTGCCTGCGGGTGACGTTGGATTTGCCTTAGGTGGTAGTTTTACCAAACAAAATTGGGATCAAAAAATTAATGCTGAGATCGTCAGACAAGTGCCTGGTAGCGGTATAGATCCAGATAAACCTGTGAGTAAGGGTGATCGAGATATATCTGCAGTATTCACAGAATTACATATCCCGATTTTAGCCAATTTAGAAGCGCAGCTCGCAGCACGTTATGATGACTATAGTGATTTTGGCGATACCTTCAATCCAAAAGTTGCTTTACGTTGGGAACCGTTAAAGCAATTGATGTTCCGTACCTCATACAGCACAGGTTTTCGTGCACCCAGCTTATATGACATCAACTCACCGCAAAGCCAAACCTTTACAGGTTCGAAATACAATGACCCTGTGCTCTGCCCCGGTGGTACTGCAACTTCACCACAATACCAAACTGAATGTAATGTCCAATTTAAGCGTATGCAAGGTGGGAATCCCGACTTAAAAGCTGAAGAGTCAACATCTTATACTGCTGGACTGGTATTTGAGCCAATCAAAAATCTAGTATTTACAGCAGATTACTACAACATCAAAGTAGACAACCTGATTGATGCAATTACCGATTCAATTATTTTTGCTGACCCAAGCAAATATTCAAGTTTATTTGTCCGTGATGCAGATGGGCGGATCAAATATGTGAGTACCACTTTGATCAATATGGGTGGAATTAAAACCCAAGGAGTTGATTTAAGTTTGAACTATCTCACGCCTGTAACTAAAACAGGGCGTTTTGGTTTTGGTATTGATGGAACCTATGTCATTAAATATGACAAACAAGAAGAAAAAGGCGGGGAATGGGTCAGCCGTACAGGTAGCTATTATAACCAGCAAGTCTATTCTCGCTGGAAACATGTTGCCAATGTCAATTGGAGTTATGACAACTGGAAAATGATCTTTGAGCAACAATTTAGCCGTGGTTATAAAGACTCAAATTCTATTGGTGAAGCCAAATATGATAACCACCGAGTCAGTGATTACATCCTTTATAACATTGCGGGCACTTATAGCGGATTTAAGAACTTAGAACTCACTGGCGGGATCAAAAATATTTTTGACCAAGATCCACCTGCATCCAACGTGACTGATAACTTCCAATACGGTTATGACTCTAGCTATGCAGACCCAACAGGTCGCGCATATTACGTCAGAGCAACTTACAAATTCTAATTGGGCATTTCGCAAACATTATCTAAGCCTTGTCATGGTGTTTGCGTAATTGATTCATTCACTTAGCCAAACAAAAGAATTGAACAGAATTTTTTATCGTCTCTCTTTTACTATTTATTGTTTGTCTCTCATTTCAGGAGTAGCAATGGGCAAGAATTTTTCAGAATTAGAAAATAATTCTTCCAAACGCCTGATCGGGATTGGAGCAGTCATCTTACTGCATCTAATCATTCTCTATGGCTTGATTACGGGTTTATCTAAAACAGTTGAAAAACCAGCGGATGAACCTGTTGAATTACTGATTATTCAGGACAAAAAACCTGAACCAGAAAAACCTAAACCCATTGAAAAACCACCAGAACTACCAAAGTTGGTGCAGAAAGTTTTGAAAACGCCAGATCCAAAGCCGACTGAAAAACCAATGGAAAAACCGACAGCAACACCAAAGCAGCCGGCTACACCCACAGCAACGCCTAAGACCTCAGAAAGTCCTGAGCCGACACCAACCCCGACGCCAAAGCCAGAAACAACACCAAAACCTGAGCCTGCAAAAGCAAAACCAACAGGTGAAACACGCGGTGTGTCGAGTGGAGAAGCGGGTTGTAAAACCCCTGATTACCCACGTGAATCTTTACAAAACGAAGAACAAGGTGAGGTCCTTATTTCGGTATTTGTGGGTAGTGATGGAAAGGTTAAAGAGGCTAAAGTAAAAAAATCGAGTGGGAGTAAAAGCTTAGATAAAGCTGCCTCGAAAGCTTTTAGTTTATGTAAGTTTAAACCTGCATTAAAGAATGGTGAACCTCAAGATTCTTGGTATGACATACCTTATGAATTTGTACTGAATTAATCAATTAAATAAAAATTTGGAGATAAATGATGAATAAAGCGCTCAAATCTGTACGACTATTTGCTTCAGTTGGCATTTTAACTGTAAGCACCCTACTGCCTGTATCTGGTGTATTTGCAGAAGAAACCACTGCAACACCTGCGACTGTAACGGCAACAAATACAACAACAAGTGAAGCCCATACACCACCACCTAAACCAGCAACAACACAAGCTGTACACAACCCTTACGGTTTAGAAGCACTATGGCGCGAAGGTGATATTGTTGCTAAATCAACCCTATTTATCTTGGTCCTGATGTCGATTGGAACATGGTACATCATGGTAACCAAGTTTATTCAGCAGGCAAAAATTAAACGTCAGGGTAAAGAGGTTGAAGCCAAATTTTGGGATGCTGCATCAATTGACGGCGCTGCGGGAACACTAGGCGAAGCAAGTGCCTACCGTTTTATTGCTGAAAAAGGCATTAACTCAACCAAAAAACATGGTGGAAACCTACTTGAGCGTATCGACTTTAACACTTGGGTCACAATGTCGATTCAACGGGCAATTGATAAAATTCAAAGCCACTTAAGTGGTGGTTTAGCATTTCTTGCAACGGTTGGTTCTACCGCACCATTCGTAGGTTTATTCGGTACAGTTTGGGGAATCTATCATGCACTTACTGCAATTGGGATTTCGGGTCAGGCTTCTATTGATAAAGTTGCTGGACCTGTAGGCGAAGCACTGATCATGACAGCAATCGGTCTCGCTGTAGCAGTGCCTGCGGTACTTGGTTATAACTGGCTCACCCGCCGCAATAAAGCAGTATTGGATAATGTACGTACTTTTGGTTCTGACTTACATACTGTTTTACTCAGTGGTGAGATCAAAAACAGTAGTGATGCTAAATAAATGAGGGATCAGTTATGAGCATGACAGTCAATTCAGACAGTGACGAAGATGATGTGATTTCTGCGATTAATACCACACCTTTGGTGGATATTATGCTGGTTTTACTGATTATATTTTTAATCACTGTCCCTGTTGCAATTCACACGGTTCCAGTCAAATTGCCTGAGGAAAAAAATACACCTTATGTCACTAAACCAATTAATGTGCAAATCGCTGTCAATAAAGCGGGAGATATTTTTTGGAACGAAAAGTATATCGCAGATAAAAATACATTGATCAATCGTTTACAGGCTGAAGCAGCAAAACGCCCACAACCAGAAGTACATATTCGTGGTGATCAAGTAACAAAATTTGAAGCGATTGATGAAGTAATCAGTGCTACCAAGCAAGCAGGTATCGGCAAAATCGCTTTTGTCACGACACCAGTTGCCGCACCATAATCGAGAAAAGGAACAGCTTATGGCTATGAATGTCGGTGCCAATAAAGACGATGATGATGTGATGTTAGATGTCAATATGACACCACTTATTGATGTGATGCTGGTGTTGTTGATTATGTTTATTATCACCATCCCAATTCCAAATAATGCGATCAATATTGACTTGCCCAATGGTGCACCACCACCTACCAATGAGAAGCCACCTGAGCCAGTCACCTTACGTATTGACCCTCAAGGTAAAATCTTTTGGAATGATCAAGCTGTTGAAAATAAACAAGCGCTAGACGTTTTATTTGCTGGTGTTGCGCAGAAATCAGATCAAGATCCGATTAAAGTCCAGCCAGATAAACTCACTGAATATAAGGATGTAGCAATGGTGATGGCAGCCGCACAACGATTAAATGTTAAAAAAATCGGAATTGCAGCAAGCCAATAATATTTAAGGGATGAACAAAGCTGCACAGTACAATCGACTTGCAGCTTTGAGCCCTTGATCTATGCAATGTTTCAAGACGTTTTATTCATAGTGCGACATTATAAAGAACACAATACTCAATATATCTGACTTTCACTCACATCTAAACAAGCCAGCATCTGCTGGCTGATCATAAGCATTCAATCAATTAAGTGATTTTAAATGCCAAAGAAATGGCTTGATCTTGTTCTTCAGGATCAGGCCATTTTTGTGAAACAGATTTTAACTTCGTATAGAAACGAGCGGCATCTGGACCATATAAATGCGACTCACCAAATTTTGAACGTCGCAAACCACCAAAGTTAAAATAACTCACTGGGAGTGGTACAGGCACATTAACACCAATCATGCCCGACTCAACTTCCATAAAGAAGCGATGTGCTGACTTTCCATCACGGGTAAAAATCACCGAACCATTGCCATATTCATGGCTATTGGTCACAGCAATTGCCTCATCTAAACTATTGACGCGTAAAATTCCTCGCGCTGGGCCAAAAACCTCTTGTTGATAAAAATCCATATCTGTAGACAAATAATCAAATAGAGTTGGCCCAATATAATAGCCATTTGAATACTCTGGATGTTTAAAATCACGACCATCTAATACCAACTCAGCACCATCTGTAATACATTGATCAATCGCCTTTAAAACAGACTGTTGCGATTGCGCACTAATCACCGCACCAAAATCTGCAGTTGGATCATTATATGCGCCAACTTTCAATGCATTGATTTTTTCCACGATACGTTGACGTAAGCGATCTGCCGTTTCAGCACCGACGGGAATGAGCAATGACACCGCCATACAACGTTGACTTGCTGATCCAAACCCTGCTGAAACAAAGGCATTTGCAGCCGCTTCAAGATCGGCATCAGGCATCACCACCATGTGATTTTTCCCGCCTGTAAATGCGGCAACACGTTTGTTATGTGAGGTGCCTTTTTGGTAAACATATTCACCAATCTGTGTAGAACCCACAAAGCTCACAGCTGCGATTTCAGGATGTTCAAGTAATGCATCGACTGCGGTTTTATCCCCTTGTACAACATTAAATACATCATCTGGAAGACCAGCTTCTTTCCATAACTCTGCAAAAAATAATGCAGCCGAAGGCACTTTTTCAGATGGTTTCCAAACAATTGAATTACCCACAGACACAGCCATTGCCATCATAACAGCAGGAATCATGATGGGGAAATTAAACGGGGTAATACAGCCCACCACACCCACAGGAACACGTACAGAAAACACATCGATGTCGCCAGCAACATTACGTGCATATTCGCCCTTAGTAATCTGTGGGGCATTACAAGCAAATTCAATTCCTTCAATCGCACGGCCAATTTCACCGATTGCATCGGCAATAGTTTTGCCATGTTCACGACCAATGATTTCTGCTAATTCAGATGTTTTGGCAATCATTAACTCACGTAATTTAAAAAGAACTTGCAAGCGTGTAGCATGTGAAGCTTTTGCCCATTTTTTTGCATTTGCTGATGTCGCAGCTTTTACGGCAGTATCAATCACTGTTGCATCGCCATAAGCACAACGTGCTATTTCTTCACCTGTAGAGGGATTAAATACTGGGCCTGAATGTTGAGTTTCTGTGATATGACGACCTGAAATATAATGTCCGATTAAAGTACTCATCCTGATTTTTCCTTCACGTTGCGACTGAAACTAAATTAAAAATACTACTGAAGTCGGTCTTTCCATGACCACTTTGACTATGCTTACTATAAATCGTTTGAGCCAATGTTCCTAAACTCACCTGTGCATCGACTTCGGATGCTGCATCTAGGGATAATCCCAAATCTTTCATCATTAAATCGGTCATAAAGCCCGCAATATAACCTTGACTTGAAGGCACATTTTCCAAAACATCTGGGACAGGATTATATTTCTCCACACACCAATTTGCCCCGGAACTGTTTTGAATAATCTCAGACATGACTTTGGGATCTAAACCATGTCGCATTGCCAGATTCAAAGCTTCACTGGTACCAATCATATTGATTGCCAGCAGCATGTTATTACTGGCTTTGGCAATCTGCCCTGCACCATGTTCTCCAGCATGAAAAATATTTTTACCCATTTTCTCTAAAATAGATTTCGCTCGCTCAAACTGCAGCTTTGAACCACCCACCATAAAGGTCAAGCTTGCTGCTTGGGCAGCTAAAGTTCCACCTGAAACAGGTGCATCTACACAGTCGACTCCCATAGATTCTGCAAACTTTGAGACTTCTCGGCTGGTTAAAGCTGCAATCGACGAACAATCAATAATCAACGAACCCTTTTTTAAACTTTTTAAAATACCTTGATCACCAAGATAAAAATTTCTGACACTTTCTGAGTTGGGTAACATGGTGATCACAACATCTGCATCTTGAAGAACGTGCTTGTGATCTACGGCTACACCACCCAAGGATTTAAATGCTGCAACAGCCTCGGGGGATAAATCTAAGCCTGTCACCTTCCACTGTGCACTGAGCAAATTTTTAGCCATAGGAAGCCCCATATTCCCAAGACCAATAAAGGAAATATTCATATTTATTCCTAAAAATTAAGTGTTGTAAATTTGATCATTGATTGCAATGATTTTCTTTAAATCAATCATCTACTCTAAACAGACAATTTGCTTTTAACCGTTTTACGATGTCGCGCTAGGCTGAGATCATCACGCTTCATAAACAAGCTACAGAAGATTGCGAAAATCGCCATACTTACGATGTAGATAACAATCAAATGAGGACTACCATTACCAATACTGAGTAGTTTGGTGGCGATCAATGGCGCTAATCCACCGCCTAACACGCCTGCAAATTGAACTGAAATCGAGATGCCACTGTAGCGAATTTCGGCAGGGAACTGTCGAGCAAACAACTGAGACTGTGGCGCATACATAATCGGAAACACCACGCCGATTGCTAAAACAATTGCGGTCCAGACCAACACAGGATCTTTGGTATCCAGCATGCTAAAGAACGGATAGCAATACAATGCAAGGACCACTAGACCAAACATAAACATATTCCGCTGCCCCACTTTATCGGATAAATGTCCACACAATGGCGTCATCACCATGATTAAGCCTGCACCACAAATCGTTGCAAACAAAATGTCTTGGCGAGGAATACCTAACTTGGTTGTGGTATAGGCTAAGGCAAAAGTTGAAGCAATATAGAACCATGCATTTTCAGCAGCACGGGCAAAGATAATCGTGAGTAATTCACGCGGATGATTTTTAAAGACCTGCATTGCTGGAACTTTAACTTCTTGTGCTTGTTGTTTTACTTTTTCAAAATCTGGTGACTCAGGTACTTTGACACGGATATACCACCCCACACCTAACAATAAAATGCTGGCAAGGAAAGGCAAACGCCAGCCCCAACTAAATAGACTTGCTTCGGGTAAAAGTGAAACCAACCCCAGTGCGATAGAGGCCAACATTAAACCACCACCGGCACTCGCTTGCGGTAAACTCCCCCAAAAGCCTTTACCGCCTTCAGGTGCATGCTCCACAGCCATCAACACGGCACCACCCCACTCGCCACCCATTGCCATACCTTGAACAAAGCGTAAAATCACCAGAAAAAAGGTCGCCCAATATCCAATACTTTCGTAGGTTGGCAATAGGCCAATTAAAACGGTAGGAATCCCCATCATAATCAGGGTAGTGAGCAACATTGTTTTTCGACCAATTTTGTCCCCGAAATGACCAAAGATAATACCTCCCAACGGACGTCCTATAAAACCAACTGCGTATGTGGCAAATGCAGCCAGTACGCCTGTTAATGGATCAAGATTTGGGAAAAACAATTTATTGAAAATCAACGCTGCGGCTGCACCGTAAATAAAAAAGTCATACCATTCAATTGTCGTTCCCACCATGCTGGATATACCTGCTAAACGGTGTGAAGATTTTTTCTGTTGTTGAGGACCTGATCCTTGTATGTGCTCCATCGCTACCTCGCCCAATTTTTAGTATTGTCATCCATTCATCACCTTAGAGATAATCTATCCTGATTATATTAATTAAGGTGAGCTCATTCTTTTTACATAAACAAGTTAAAATAAGCAGCCAAGATTAATATTGATTTATTTTGATAAAAAATTCTAAATAACCTACAGGCTTCTCATCATCAATGTGAATCAATTGCTTTTTTCAGTCAACACCCTTAATTACTTAAGTAGTTTTAAAAATAAAACAAATAAAGCAAATACAACTAGTTATATTAAAAACCTAAATATAGACTAAAGTTAAATATAAAAAATGTGATACATTGCATAGTATTTAAAATACTAAATTTATATACATAGTCATATAAAAATAATCTATTTAATTTTCATCATATTATAAAAAAATAACGGTTTAATACTTGTTATTTCCATCTAGCTCGCTATATTTATTATTATACTAAGTAAGGATGCTTATTATGAACTATAATAAAATCGCATTTGATTTTAGCCCTGCACCGATCGTTGTATTAAGTTATAGACATATGATGGAAATGAATTCTGCATTTGCCACTTTGTTTGGCTATGAGCGTGGGGAATTGATCGAGCAATCTATTGTGAAAATTTTTCCTAGCCTTGAGGATTATGAAAAAGTTGGCAATGATGCATTACAAAGTTTACTGTTAAAAAAAAGCCATTACTATTCCGATCAGCGTTTTATGCAGCACAAAAATGGCGAAATCTTTTGGACACATACTCATGGGCAAACATTGACGCCTGAAGATCCATTTAAATTAATGGTCTGGCATTTTGAACGAAAAGATCAGGTGTTATCTTCTAAGCAAAAACTCACAAAACGTGAATCTGAAATTACCCAATTGATTGTCAATGGGTTTACCTGTAAAGAAATTGCCCGGAAATTAGAGCTATCACACCGGACCATAGAAGTACATAAAGCAAATTTAATGAAAAAGTTGGGCGTTCGCTCCAAAGCAGAACTAACCTCAAAAATTATTATTCGAGAAAATGATAGCTACTAAAAATGATCACAGTCATTATACTGTGATCATGTATGAGCCTAAGAAATTAAGCTTTTTTCACAAATTCTGATTTCAATTTCATTGGACCAATCCCATCGATTTTACAATCAATATCATGACCATCATTACTGTCTACAAGTAACCGAATACTTTTGACTTTCGTTCCTACCTTGACCACTGAAGAAGAACCTTTAATTTTTAAATCTTTAATCACCGTCACTGAGTCGCCATCTGCCAAGATATTTCCAACAGCATCTTTAATCGTCACGTTGTCATCTGCTGTTACTTGCTCACCATCTTTCCATTCATAGCTACATTCTGGGCAAATCAATAAATCACTATCTTGATAGGTGTATTCTGAATTACATTTCGGACAATGGGGCAACGACATAATAAGCTCAGCTTAGGATCAAATCACAATCATAGCATTTTAAGATTTTTCATCAACTTAAAAACCATAATAAATATAAGGAATAATTTAAAAATCAACCGCGATCATTAAACTAAGCTTTAGGATTTAACACATCCAGCAAAACACTGACATGATTTCGACCTTGATTTTTGGTCGCCGTTAATAAGGTTATAGGACCTTGTGCTGTAAGTTTCCGCAATTCATCTAACGATACTGTAACCTGAGATAATTCAACCCGATATCGTTTTTGAAATTCATCCCAACGGCTTTCTATATCCTCGTGATACCATTTTCTCAGTTGATTAGATGGTGTAACGTCTTTTGGCCATAAGTCAATCTTAGCATCTTCTTTTTTGATACCGCATGGCCATAAGCGATCAACGAGAATCCTTTTACCATCTGTTTCTGAAACAGCATCATAAATCCGCTTACTATAAATCGTCATTATTTTTCCAAACTGGAGTTGTACTTAACCGAAGTGATTCTAAATAATGAGAAATATCCTTTCACAAGGTAATACTGGAGTAACAATAAATATGCACGCCCCACCTTAGCTGTTGCACTAAAAACATAGCACTATCTTATACTTGCTTACGCAATCTAGACAATCGATGATTGAATTGCCCACTTATTGTTGAGGATAGCGGTGCACCATTTGCTCTCGAAAACGATTATTTTCATTATTTCACTAGCACTATTTTATTGGTCTGGAATGGTTGGATTGACCAATAACCCAAGTAACTGCAAAGACTCTTGCCATCCCAAGTAACAGGCTTCAACAGGAATCACTTTGGGGATGCCTGACTGGGTAATATTGACTTCAGTTCCGACAAGCACCCCTTTTATTTCAATGATCACTTCAATATCTCCAGCTAATTCGGGATTATCAAAGCGATCAAAATATCGTATGCGCTGGTTTGGAATAAGCTCCGCGTAAGTTCCACCAAATGAATGAGTTGAACCTGTAGAAAAATTGGTAAAAGACATCCGATAAGAACCGCCAACTTTCGCATCCATTTGGTAAAGTTTTGCGGTAAATCCATGGGGTGGCATCCATTTTACAATCGCGTCTGGGTCTAAGAATGCTTTATAGACTCGCTCTGGTGGTGCACTAAAAACGCGATGCAATTTTACCGTGTTACTCATACTCATATCCTTGACTATTATTCTTGTTGAAAATCAAGTTTAGCGCTGTATAAAGCTTTCATATGTATGGTTTGAGTAGTCTGAAACTTAAAAAAGCAGATCAACAAGGATATGCTTTTAAAACAATATCAGTCATCTATTCCTCATCGTCTTCATCATCAAATATATAGGTTGTGCATCCCCAACCATCATACTCACCTTCAAACTGCTCAGCAATTTTAGTAAACCATTGCTCTAAATCCACAATGTCTTCGTAGTCTGGAAGAAGATGAACATAAATTGTAATCACCCATTCATTTGGCTGTACTTCTTCGTCCAAATACAGTGAAACTTTTTGCTCTTCGTGTAAAAGATAAATTGCACATTTTTCAGCAAGTTCTTGTGTTTTAAAATACACAGAAAACTCGATTTCATGTACCTCTTCCAAATCATCACCATCTTCGTGCATTTGCCAAAGTAGATTACCGTTATCATCTTCTGGGAATTTTTCAAAATCACGAGTCATGGCTAAGCCCTCTTTTAAGGTTATAAATATTATGAGTTTACAATATCAAAGTTTTATGACAGTTTTAAAATATTGCCCATTCGCACACAAATTACTACTTTTATTTGACGTCAATTTGTAATAAAAATTGAATTAATTCTATGATTAATAAAACTCATATCTATTGTTAACCTATATTCATTGACGATTAAACTAATAATGACAGGTGCATGATGCCAGACTTTAGCCAACAACAACGACAAGAAATTCTTTTACTGATTCAACAAGGTCGTAAAGTTGAAGCAGTTAAATGGGTCAAAGACCACTCAGACTTAGGCTTGAAAGACGCGAAGGATTATGTAGAAAACCTGACAGAAAACTCATACGACTTTGCATTTTCAGATACTGCCCAAAGTGTTATTTCTCGTGATATACACTTGCAAACTCCACAACAAGACATTCTTGTCCTGATTCAACAAAATCGTAAAATTGAAGCGATTAAACTGGTCATGGAAAATTCAAACCTTGGGCTAAAAGATGCCAAAGACTTTGTAGAACAGCTCACTGAAAATCCTCATTTAGCAATCAATCAATTTCAGTTCGATGATGATTTTTATGATAGTCAGCATCCACGCTATAAGGCAATTCAGTCGAATTTTGAAACTGGCGAAATCTATGTGTTAGATCAAGATCATCAAAAAGTGTTGATAAATGAACATCATCCTGACTGGAATGAAATTATGCATCATTTTACGCAAGGTGAAACATATGATTCGGCTGCTGACTACATTGCTGCAATGAAAGCCAAAGCACGTGATAGCGCTGTCAATTCGACACATAATATTCATTCAATTCCCCGCCCATCCAGCGTGACAACACAACCGGTCGGTATTGAAGATCAAACCCAGAAAAAAGGCTTACCTATTTTTATGCTTATTGTTATTGCGATTGTTGCTGTGCTTGCATATCAATTTTTTATCAAGCAATAAAATGCAACGCCGCGATAAAATTTAACACAGCAATAAGATTGAATATGCAATGCAAAATGTCTAATAAAGTTTAAAACAGTCAAAAGAAAGCCTTTCGACTAAAAGCTCTTGTTCTGATCACTTAAATTATTCGGGGTAAGCATCTACCCATTGAATCAAATATAATTACAAGCATTGCTTGATCTACTTAAATACCATTAAATAGAACCAACAGAACAATTCCTTATTGCACAACTTCAACTAGATCCTACCGCAGCACAAAATTTAGTCCGCATCCTACATGAATCACCCGATGCGTTTCATGCTTTTAAAGCAAACCCTCAAATTTTATCGGGCGAAATACCAAATATAAAAAATGAAAGCAAATCTTTTCAATTCAACTTTTCATCTAGTACGGTGAAAATGCCCCATCAGGATGGTAAAACCATTGAAATCAATGATCAACATCCCGACTGGCAAGAGATCAAAAAACAATTCCAAATCGATTTGACTCAACCAGATGCTTTATCCAAATTTGCCGAAAACTTTATACAAGGACAGACGCAAAATACCTCATCACAAGCAAAGTCTTCATCTTATGATTCAACAAGCCCTACTTACGCTTCGGTTCAAACCTCAGGGGTGGAAGACTTGAGTCATCAGAATATATCCAGCAGCATGCTGTTATTGATTGGGTTTCTTGTTTTGATTGGGATTGCAGCCTTTTACGATTTTAAAACATGATTGATCAGTATGAAAATTAACTCAGCTCAATAATATCAATAGTTGGTGGTACTCTAAACCGAAAAGGTACACCCACCATACCGGTACCGACACTGACAAATACATCGGCATTTTCATGCTGATATAAACCACGTTTATGACCGAGGATAGACACTTTTTTCATCACATAGCTGGTCAACCACGGCAATTCAACTTGCCCGCCATGTGTATGCCCAGACAGCATCAGCGGACGTGTAGGTAATTGCGGAACCATATCTACCGTATCGGGGTTATGTGACAAAATTAACCACGGTTTGTCTTGAGGTAAGTCAGGCATATAGCGCATATCCGCTTTACCTGCCCATAAATCACCCACACCGATTAAACGAAAATCATCAAATTCAACAATTTTACCTTCAATATCCATAACATTATTGGCTGCTAAAGCTTTTGCCAATAACCCTTGAATCGGTGGTCCCGGATATTGCTCATCATGATTGCCATTCACTGAATAAATAGGAGCTTCAATCTCTTTTAAGATCGCCAACTCTTCAACCAATTTATTTTCAGGCTCATAGGTCCAATCTCCCGCAACTACAACAAAATCGGGTTGAGCTAAATTAATTTTTTTGACAATTGTTTTCAGCTGACGCTCATGTCCAGAAAATAGTCCGATATGTAAATCAGCAAGCAGCGCAACTTTAATCGGTTGAGTAAATGTTTTCTCTTGACCCAAACAATAACCCATATGCTGAACATGAACTGTATGTGGTTCAATAAAACGAGCATAAATCAGTAATGCACTGAGCAAAAAAACAAAAATACTTTCATGTAATGAGAATTTTCCGATGTAACCTGCATAAATGCTAAAAAATAACAACGGAATTAATAAATAAGATAGGTAGAATGCGAGTAAATGGACGAAAGACTTAAAAGGATGGATCGTTTCAGTTCTAGATTGACTTAACCATGCTTGGCTCATTCCCCATATTGCAAGCACAATGAAGCAGAGATAAAAAATTGATGTAACGGTTAGGGTTGGAAACATATTCAATCTCTCAAGTACTGTGTATGTACTTGTCATCTCTCTATTTATCTTTTGAAAAGGGGATATTGGCATTTCATAAATGGATTGCATTTCAGCAAACATCAATGAATTGTCAATATATCCTCAGGCAATTATACTCTAGCTCTGAGAAATCTTAGAAAATATTATGCAAAGAACGATCAATCGTAATACCCAATTACAGCAAAAAGCTCACAATCACCATGTGTCAAAATTTTGGGTGATGATCGGTTCTTGCCTCTTACTCAGCCTTTCTGCCTGTTCAACTCTACCCCGACAAGAAAATATTAAACCCGAATATGCTTACGATATAGAAACCAAAGACACCCCTTTAGCACAAATTATTTCCCCATTAAAAGCGCAAAATCCAGAGTTAACTGGTTATCACGTTCTGTATGATCCGCTGGAAGCAATCGCAGCACGCATCAATTTGATTGAAAAAGCACAAAAAACATTAGATTTGCAATATTACATTTGGGACAATGACAAAATTGGCTCATTGGCTTTATACAAAATTATTGAAGCCGCAGATCGCGGTGTTAAAGTTCGTTTACTGATCGATGATAATAATGCTAAACAAATGGAAGGGGTTTATCTCGCCTTAGATCAACACCCAAACATAGAAGTAAAATTATTTAACCCTTACCGTTTTAGAAGTATTCGTCCAATCGATATGGTGCTGGATTTAAAACGTATTAATCGTCGTATGCATAATAAAACATTTACTGCTGATAATCAGATTTCATTAATTGGCGGACGTAATATGAGTAATCAATATTACAATGTTAGTGACAATTATCAATTTTCAGATGTTGATGTCATGCTTGTAGGCCAAGCGGTAGATGATATTACCCATTCTTTTGATGAATATTGGAATCATAGCTATGCTTATCCGGTAAGAAATATTGTCAATCACAGTACCTACACCTTACGTTATGACAGCCTAAAAGAACAATTAACCCACCATTACCAAGAAATTACGGTTCAAAATTATTTAAATTTAAGTAATCGTACGCATGCTTTTGATCAGTGGCTCAATCAGAATATTCAACTTGATTGGGTCAAAGCAGAGGTGGTCAAAGATGCCCCTGATAAAATTCAGGCCAAGGCAAAAAAAGAACAGCATCTCAACTTCCAAATGGTGAAACGCTTAGATATCCCAACTCAAAATGTCGATCTGATCTCTGCTTATTTTGTTCCGCAAAAAAAAGGCGCAAAGAAACTGGTTGAGCTGGCAGATGAGGGCGTCAAAGTACGTATCCTGACCAATTCATTTAAAGCCAATGATGTCGCATTGGTGCATGCATTTTATGCAAAATATCGAGATAACTTATTAAAAAATGGTGTCGAGCTTTATGAGTTCCTGCCTGCCGTTTCTGAGGAGAATCTCTATGCCAATTCAGAAGAAATCTCAAAGAAAGCCAAAGTCAGTTTAAAGGGCTTAAGCCGTTCTAGCTTGCATGCCAAACTGATGGCTGTGGATAATAAGCAAGTATTTATTGGTTCATTTAATTTCGACCCACGTTCAGCCAACTTAAATACTGAAATTGGCGTCATTATCAACAGTCCACCGTTGGCAATTGCTGTACATAAAACCATGGACGATAATTTAAAAAAATATGCTTATAAGTTGGTTCTAGATTCACAGAATAAAATCAATTGGCTCAAAGAAACACCTCAAGGTATTGTCACTTTAAGAAAAGAACCAAAAATGAATTGGTGGCAAAAAGCAGGAATTAAGGTGATTTCTTGGTTGCCGATTGAGGGCTTTATGTAATCCTGAATAGTTTCATAGATATGGTATAAGCACTGAATAAGCAAAGTAATACAATTCATGAAAAATCGCATAATATAAGGTGTATTCACTGCCTTATATTTTGAGAAAAGTTTCGATCAATTTGCATAAGCGATGCTCTACTTTTCTCGGGCAATGCCAAAACTTACGCTGCAAACAAAGCCGTGCTTTGTTTTTGCTCATGTTTGTCAAAGGGGCAATCCTTATCGCCCTTGACCAACGGCGGCATCCATGCCGACAAATGCGATAGCCATCTCTGGTAAAATCGTTGAGAAACAATAATGCCTTCACTGTATTTTTGAATCTAGAATCAATCGTCCTCACTTATTATTTTTTGCTTTTTCGAACAATCCTCGTTGTGAATCTGCTCCAGAGACAAATATGTTGGCTTGCTGAGTAAAAATCATGATTATCTATTCTGATAAAAAATAAAGATATTTTATAAACCTACACACTCTTGCAGACAGCTTTTGAGCTATTCAAAACAGTCAGAAACATCATTTTGAATAGATCGTCAATCTGTTAGGACTTCTTTCTGTAGATCTTCCAAGCCTTTTTGCATCATCACTTGCACTTGTTGAGTCAGGCTTTCAACTGTATGCCCTTCTGTTGCAATCGCAGGAAAGGTTTTGAGATGCGCCACAACCTTTGGCATTTCCAGCACAGCTTGAACATGTTCAACAAATGTGGTTTCGCCAATAAAAGGCACCACGGTATCTAATTTCCCATGTTGATTTACATAGCAAATCACACACACTTGTACGGGTTTCTTAGCTTCAATCGCTGCACCTAAGATCCGACCATGTACTTTTTTGACTTTTGAACCATCGGTGGTCGTTGCTTCAGGGAAAAACAAAACTGGAATATCTTTACTTAAGAACTCAGCGATTTGCTCTCGAATACGCACCGAATCCCCTGAACCACGTTTAATAAATAGGGTTCCACCACCTTTAGCCAAATTGCCAAAAACTGGCCATTTTTCAATTTCAGCTTTCGCTAAAAAGAATACCCTTGCCCCAGAACCTAAAACAGCAATATCCAACCATGAAATATGGTTACTCACCCACAATGCAGGTTCACGAGGAATATCGCCATGTACACGTACATCAACATTAAATACTTCACTTAGCCGGCGACAAAAATATTGAACATAACGGGTATTTTTAGGATTATTGGGATCTTTATAGAGTTGATGGCGGTAAACCAGATAAAAGCCTTCTGCAACAGCAGATGTTCCTGATACCAGTTTTTTACTGTACAAAAAGACTTTAGATAAAGCGCTTAATTTCGATGGTTTTGACTTTTTGATTGCTTGTTGTTGAGTCATAGATATTCACTAAACAAAATGTATTTCATATTAAACTGGCACTATTGTATACATATCTAAACCAACTTGCATTCATCATAGATGACATTAACCCTGATTAACTTTGCTAAATGAATATTCAGATAAGCACAATCCTAAATTATAAGAAGATGGAGTATCAATCGCGCAGCTAGCTTTTTCAGAACATCTAAAAAATCACTAGAGAAATATAAATAAACATTTTAAAACAAATTCAAATGGTTATAAATTTATTCCAATACTTTGCATACGGCTAAGGATTTAACACAGAATATCCTTTAGAATGATTTTTCTAATCTAATGTCTGAGTTTTACAATCTGTGGAATACTTTGATCAAAATCAAGGTGGTGAAAAAACCATTTTAGTCAGTGTGAATGTTCAAATCTTAGAAGATCTTGATGCAGAAGAATTTCGATTACTGGCTAAATCTGCGGGCGCGGATATATTAGAGCATTTAAGCGTACAACGGATTAAACCCGACCCTAAGTTTTTTATTGGTTCAGGTAAAGCAGAAGAAATTGCTGAGCAAGTTGAGGCAGATGAAGTGGAATTGGTCATTTTTGACCAAGCACTATCGCCCGCTCAGGAACGCAATTTAGAACGTATTTTAAAATGTCGTGTGATCGACCGTACAGGTTTGATTCTTGATATTTTTGCGCAACGTGCCCGTACCCATGAAGGTAAACTACAAGTTGAATTGGCTCAGTTAGATCACCTTTCATCACGTTTAGTCCGCAGTCGTAGCAATCTAGACAGTCAGAAAGGTGGTATTGGTCTACGTGGACCAGGTGAAACCTTACTTGAAACAGATCGACGTCTATTACGCATCCGTATGGAACAGCTCAAAGATCGTCTAGAAAAAGTCCGAAAAACACGTATTCAAGGCCGTGCTGCTCGCCAAAAAGCCAATATTCCAACTGTGTCTTTAGTCGGTTATACCAACGCAGGCAAATCAACACTTTTTAATATTTTGGCAAATAGTGATGTTTATGCAGCAGATCAATTATTTGCCACACTTGACCCAACCTTACGCCGTTTAGATTGGGATGGTATTGGCACGCTTGTTCTTGCAGACACTGTTGGTTTTGTGCGCAATCTAGCTCATTCTTTAGTCGAATCCTTTAAGGCAACTTTGGAAGAAACTTTAGAAGCCACTTTACTGCTACATATCATCGATTCGAGTAGTCCTGATGTCATGGAACAAATTGATGCCGTAGAAACGGTGTTAAATGAAATTGGCGCAGATGTTCCAATATTAAGAGTTTATAACAAGATCGATCAAAGCGGAGAAGAAGCCAAAATCATTTATGCCAAACCGCACCAACCTGAGCGTGTTTATGTTTCAGCCCATACACAACAAGGTTTAGACCTGTTACGTAAAGCGGTACATGAATGTTTGATGGGCCAAATTCAACGTTTTGAACTACAATTAAAACCCGCTTATGGTAAGTTAAAAAATCAACTTTACGATCTTAACGTCATCGAATCTGAACATTATGACGATGAAGGCAACCTACAATTGGTGGTTGCCATGGCACCACAAAAACTGGAACAGCTCATCAATCAGGCACATATACCACTCGTTGAAATACTTGGAAATAAGGCAGAGCAATTTAAAAGACCGTTAGAAGAGTTTGAAATAAAGCGCTAAATCGGTTAAAACGTGAAAGATCAATTTTTATAAATAAACACACATGGATCAGTTAAAAGGTATCGATTGGCAAGCATGGATCTTCACAATAGGACTTATCATCTTCTTTCGTGAAGCTTCTGTGTTAGTGATGTCACAATTTAATCATCCTGAATTGGGCAATTTAACAGGTCTACTCAGCCTACTATTTGTGTTGGTTTTATGGCGTAGATTCAAGAAAATCCCTGCCCGTCTGGTCGATACCAACAATAAATTAATGAGAGAAAGTGGATTTGCTTTCCTACCGATATGTGCGGGTTCATTAATCATGCTGGTCAGTATGGGAAAAGAAATCCCCTTATTCTTGGTTGTGATGTTTGTCAGTACACTGATTCCACTCTGGATTTATGCAAAAATGGCGAAGAAGTGGCTATAGGAGGCTGATATGTTAAGTGTAATCACTGGTTTTTTAATCACACTAATTGCCTACTTGGCAGCGAAACCAATTAATAAACGCTTTCCTCAAATTCCGCTTCTGGTTATTGGCATGTTTTTTGTGATTGGAATTTTAATGATCTTTAAAATTCCTTACGAAAAATACAATACCGATATGAATGGTCTATTTAGCCACCTACTCGGTTATGTCACTGTGGCATTGGCTATTCCATTAGCCGCAATGCGTTATGATGATTTACCACTGAAATCTGTCGTAGGGATCTTGGTCTTTGCCAGTATCAGTGCTGTTGCATTACCTATGAGCTTAGCTTATTTACTGCATATGTCAGAACCGACCATTATGGCCTTTGCCACACGTGCTGTGACAACGCCAATTGCAATTAATATTGCAACTTTACTGCACTCACCAGTCACATTAGTGATTTTGATCGTAATTTTATCGGGCGTGATTGGGGCAGCATTTTCATCGATTATTTTACGTAATATTAATGATGAACGCGCATCTGGCTTGGCTTTAGGACTGGCTGCACATGCCATCGGAACGGCCCAAGCTTGGCAACGTGGAGCGGTTGCAGGTCGTTATGCAGCCTTTGGAATGGCAGTAAATGCGGTGTTCACAGCCATCTGGTTGCCAACTTTTATACTTTTTATAAAATAAATGTGATTTATTTTACTTTTCACATGATTGCCTAGAGTAATTATTCAGCTTAAGATGAACTATTCTTTCCCCCATTTTGATAAGGAATCAATAAATGAGGTTTAATAAGTTCATCTTAGGGACATTATTTTCTGTTTTAAGCTGTAGCAGTATGGCAAAAGATATCACTGGTATTTGGAAAAATATCGATGATAAAACTGGCTCATCTAAAGCTGTGCTTGAAATACGCAAAGAAGCCAATGGCACATATACTGGTAAAATCATCAAAATTACCCCGCGTCCTGGTTATACCCCAAAAGAAACCTGTATAGACTGTCCAGCGCCTTATACCAATAAACCCATTTTAGGTATGGATGTTCTTAAAAATCTCAAACAAACCAGTGATGAAGACTATGTCGGTGGAAAAATTATCGATCCACTTACAGGTAAAATTTATTCCATGAAAGCCAAACTCAACTCAAACGGTAATCGCTTGATGTTAAGAGGTTATGTTGGAGTGTCTGCGCTCGGTCGTAGTCAAACTTGGATTCGTGAATAAGGCCTTATTCACAGATCACAACATTTAAACTTAAAAGAAAATAGGTATGCTTATGAAAAAAGGAATTTTCAGTTGTATGCTACTGGGAATGATCAGCTGGACACATGCAGCTGACATTACTGGCACATGGCGCACTGTCGATGATAAAACAGGTTATGTGCGTGCACATATTCAAATCGAGAAACAAAAAGATGATACTTATGTCGGTAAAATCATTAAAGATTTTCCCGCACCCGGAGAAACGGTTTTAACACAATGCCGCAATTGCCCCGCACCCTTTACCAATAAACCGATTATTGGCTTAACCATTTTACAAAAGTTAAAAGCTGATCCAAATAATCCAAACAACTATATTGGTGGCGAAGTTCTGGATCCTCGCGGAGGAAAAATTTATCACGGTAAAGCCCGCTTAAATGCAAGTGGAAACCGCCTGACCTTACGTGGCTATCTTGGTATTTCACTCATTGGTCGAAGTCAGACTTGGATTCGACAAGAATAATTTACTTTTCAATTGGTAGATGAATTCGCCAGTTAAAAGATTAAAATCATTTAAAATGGCGCATTGATATTATGCTTGAATCTCGTGACATTGCCAAAAAATAAAGCCACATCTTGTGGCTTTATTCATATCAAAAAAAAGGGTTATCTACACTGAAAAGTTTTTGATCCTCTAGTCGATAAGCCAGCAGTTGATGCCCCCAAACACACCCACCATCGACATTTTGGATTTGAGCATTGATGCGCTCACCTTGCAACGCTGCCCAATGTCCAAAAACGATCTGATGAGTTTTTGCTGTCTGCGATTCAAATTTGAACCATGGCTGAAAACCGACTGGCATCGGCTCATCTAAAGCATCTTTAAAGCTAAACTCTAAACGACCTTGGGCATCGGTCAAACGCATACGGGTTAAATAATTGGTAATACAGCGTAAGCGAGCATGACCTTGTAAATCATCTACCCATAAATCTGGCTCAGTGCCATACATCTCTTTCAGAAATGAATCAAGCACAGTAAAGTCATCATGCGCTAAGACTGCTTCCACTTCTTTGGCCAACGCTACGGTCTTTTCCGCATCCCAAATATTCGGAATACCCGCATGAGTCAAAATCGTCTTTTCATTGGGAAATAAGCACAAAGGCTGTTTACGTAACCAATCAATCAATTCATCACTTTCTAAAGCATGAATGACATCAGCAATATGGTCTTTTTCTTTGAGCTTTTTAATCCCACGTGCAACCGCCAGCAGATTTAAATCATGATTACCAAGGACTGTTGCAGCATTGCCTTGTTCGCATAATTTTTTGATAAAACGTATTGCACCCACTGAATTTTCACCACGGGCGATTAAATCGCCCGCAAACCAAATAAAATCTTGATCAGCATCGAATTGGATTTCTTTGAGTAGTGCTTTCAGTGCTTCAAAACACCCTTGTACGTCGCCAATCACATAATTATATCTAACTTTTTCCAGTGCCATTTAAGCCACCATTTGGTCAGATAATGCAACAAACTGAGCCAATGTTAAGGTTTCTGGACGTGCCATTGGATCTACACCAGCATTTTCAAAACCGTCTTCAACCAACATGCCTTTTAAGCTATTACGTAATGTTTTTCGGCGTTGTGTAAACACATGCGATACTAAACGTGCCAAAGCTTTTTCACTTTTAGCAACAATCGGTTTAGTTGCATATGGCTCTAAACGAAATACCGCAGACGTTACTTTTGGTGGTGGATTGAATGATCCCGGTGGTACTTCAAACAAGAAAGTAGGTTTGCAAAAGTATTGAATCATGACTGACAAACGACCATACTCTTTGGTGTTTGGAGATGCTGTAATACGATCAACCACTTCTTTTTGCAACATAAAATGCATGTCTTTGACTTTGTCACCAAATTCCAAGAGATGAAAAAGCAAAGGTGTTGAAATATTATAAGGTAGGTTTCCGACTACACGTAAAGGACGACCTTCCTGAAATAATTCAGTAAAATCATATTTTAATGCATCAGTTTCAATGATAGTTAGACGTTCAGGATGTGGTACTCGACCCGGTAAGCCTGCTGCCAAGTCACGATCCAGCTCTAGCACAGTCAAAGCATCACATTCACCATTTAAAGGCGAAGTTAAAGCAGCTAAACCTGGCCCAATTTCAACAATATTTTCTCCTGCTCGCGGGGCGACAGAACGAACAATTTTGGCAATCACACGTTGGTCATGTAAGAAGTTTTGTCCAAAACGCTTGCGCGTATGATGCCCTTCATCTTTTGGGTTTAAGGCATTAATTTGATACATAAAAAATATCCAACGTGATAAATAAGGTTGTTTACAACTTAATTCGAACGAGCTAGATCAAGTGCTAAATCGACAGCGACATGCAAACTTGAACTTTTTGCAAGGCCTGTACCTGCAAGGGAGAGCGCAGTACCATGATCGACCGAGGTCCGAATAAAAGGTAAACCTAAAGTAATATTAATGGCTTCGCCAAATCCCTGCGATTTTAACACAGGTAACCCCTGATCGTGATACATCGCTAAAACAGCATCAGTACCTTTTAAATGATCCACAGTAAATAAAGTATCAGCAGGCATACTTAAACTCATGTCTATGCCTTGCGCTCGATAACTTTCAAGTACAGGATTAATCGTATCAATTTCTTCATGACCTAAATAACCACCTTCACCTGCATGAGGATTTAAACCACACACCAAAATACGCGGATGATTAATTTTAAATTTTGTTTTTAAATCATGAATCAGAATATCAATCACCTGATGGAGACGTTGTTTGGTAATGGCATCTGCAACATCCCGCAATGGTAAATGGGTGGTCACTAAAGCGACTCTTAACGTTTTTGTTGCAAGCATCATAACCACACGCTCCACACCCGCAAACTCTTGGTAATATTCTGTATGGCCACTGAAGTGGATCCCTGCATCATTGATAATTGACTTTTGTACTGGCGCTGTAGCAACACCAACACTCAGCCCGCGCATCGCATAGTACGCAGTTCGACGCAATTGCTCGATCACATATGCAGAGTTTTGTGGGTTTAACTCCCCTAAAATAACATCTACAGCTAAAGGAACATGTTCAATATAGACTTGACCTTGAGCCAAACGCTCCGTCTGTCCTTTATACTCAATGAGCTGAACACTTTTGTTTAAAATTTTGGCACGATCCCTCAACATATTGATATCAGCCAATACAACAACTGGACGATCATCAATACGATCTGCCAAATCTAAACAAATATCTGGGCCAATGCCAGCAGGCTCACCACTGGTTATATATAAAGGAAGCATCTAGAACTCTTTTAATAGACCTTGCATAGACAGTATACATCGGTTCTAAATTATCATTTCCAATTCAAGTTCATTTTTTATATCGAATATAACTAAATCACGTAAAAAATGAACCAAAAATATTTCTCAAACCACCTATATAAGACCATTGCAAACAATTTTTATATTTCATCAGACTTAGATGATGGAAACTTAAAATGCTTTAGAGCTGACTTTTAGAGGCTGGCCGAGTTTCTGGTTGAGCTTGCTGTTGATCAATCTCAGAGAAATCAAACATCGATTCAACCTCTTTCCCACACTTGGCTGGGGCAATATGTTGATCAAAGATTATTCTGACTCGATGGTCTGGTTCAACTTTTCCATAGACTGTATATTCGCCACTTCGGCTTTTATCATCATCATCCCCCCATTGCACGACAGCATCGACTTCCTCACCAATAGGGATATGTTGTGTTTGAATAAGTAATCCAACCGCTTGGCAAGGATATGCGGATTGAATTTCTTCACTAAAATCGACCGTCATCCATTGAACAGAGATAATCCTGTCTCCAAGATCAGCTTGATTTTGATAATGCACAGGAGCAGTTGGATGAAGTTCCGGTAAAGATGAGGCCTAATCCAGAAAATCAGCTTGAGCAAAACTAAGGTTTAAGTTGCCTCCACCCACTATCAGTAGAAGGAATTTTATTGAATTTATTATTTTCATTTTTGCCTGACTTATTTTCTTTATATCACTTTTATTATTCATAAAGTCTGTCACAATTCCAATATAAATCAGAAAACCTTACAACATTTTATCCAAACTAAGCTTTGCTTTTGGCTACGTTTATCAATATAATGATGCGCTTGAAATTCAATATTTCAATTGCGACTCTAACTCTTTTCAGATAGAATTCGCACTCCTTTTTGTTTGGACAGATTCCATAGTCCAAACCAACTATAATAGGTAGTGGTTTAATGAAAACTCTCAGCGCTAAGCCAGCTGAAGTTCAACACGACTGGTATGTTGTTGATGCTTCTGGCAAAACTTTAGGTCGCCTTGCGACTGAAATCGCTCGTCGTTTACGCGGTAAACACAAAACTTCTTATACGCCTCACGTTGACACTGGTGACTACATCGTTGTGATCAATGCTGAACAAGTACAAGTGACTGGTAAAAAATCACTTGATAAGAAATACTATCGCCACACTGGTTTCCCTGGTGGTATTCGTGAAACTAATTTTGAAAAATTAGTTGCTCACAAACCAGAAGAAATCTTCGAACGTGCTGTAAAAGGCATGTTGCCAAAAGGTCCTCTTGGTTACGCGATGATCAAGAAAATGAAAGTGTACGCTGGTACTGAGCATCCTCATACTGCTCAACAGCCACAAGTTTTGGACATCTAAGGGATACAGCACATGGCTACTAACTATGGTACAGGTCGCCGTAAGACCGCAACTGCACGTGTTTTCCTATCAGCTGGTACTGGTAAACTCGTAATCAACAACCGCACTCTTGAACAGTATTTCGGTCGTGAAACTGCTCGTATGGTTGTTCGTCAACCACTTGAGCTTTTAGAAGTTACTGAAAAATTTGACCTTTACATCACTGTTGCTGGTGGTGGTATCGGTGGTCAAGCAGGCGCTATCCGTCACGGTATTACTCGTGCATTGATCGCTTCTGATGAGACTTTAAAACCTGCTCTTCGTCAAGCTGGTTTCGTTACTCGTGATGCTCGTGAAGTTGAACGTAAGAAACTTGGTTTACGTAAAGCTCGTAAACGTCCTCAATTCTCTAAACGTTAATTCGTTTACCGAATCGGACAAAAAAACCTCGGCATTTGCCGAGGTTTTTTTATGTGTTAACTATTTGAAGTTATTTTGTTTTATCTCGTTTAGAGCAGTCCATGACAGCGTCAGAAATCCCATCGGCAGCTTTTGATTCTGTAATCGTACAGCCATTTTCCTGATAAGTTCGAGTTTCCTTAGAGAACTTATGATCTTTCGGAAGCGGTGCATTACACGGCTTATCGGTCTTTACATTGACCATTTTCACGGGTCCATCATTGTAGATCGTCACCTTACAACCTTTTACGACATATTCTTGTTTGATCCCACCATACATTTCTTCTTCAGAAGCAGCAGACGCAACATCACAGGCCTCATCAGCACTACATAAGGTTCCTTCTCCAGCCACTTCTGCTCCTGCAGCTTCGATTGCTTCAGTGGCAGCCTCTTGTACTTGAGTATCCAAAGGTTGCATCTTTGCATATGTATTTGAAATACCCATCATTAACAGCAATGCCAACGCCAATTTACTGTGCTTATTTATTAAATTCATAGGTTTATCCTTGTTTCCTATCTATTTGATAGCAATACCCACCATAAGCTTATTAAAGTTAAGATGATTTTATTGTCTATTTTTAGTATTCTACTCTATTCACTTCACTTAGTTTTTGGAATATGCCTGTCGAAAATGCGCCTCAACAAGGGATTACATTGTATAGCCACGAGGATGACTTTCGTTCACATTGGATTAGATTTCTTCTTGTAGAAAAACAAATTAAACATACCTTAATCATTGTCGAAGAAGATGATGAAGATTTAGCCAGTTTAAATCCATATAATCAACTACCTATGCTGATTGAAAACGATTTAAAGCTGTTTAATACTAGTATTATTTCTGAATACTTAGATGACCGTTATCGACAAAACAAACTTTATGCGGATGCCCCAGCACCACGCGCAGAGCAAAGACAGTATATTTGGCGCTTTGAACAAGATTGGCTTAAACTTGCAGACATTATGCTACGCCACCCAGATACACTTAATGAAGCCGCAAAAAAGAATGCACAAAAACAATTAAAAGATACTTTGGTATCCCTGACCCCACTGTTTCAACATTATCCTTATTTTATGTCTGAAAACTTTACAATTTTAGATTGCATGTTAGCGCCAATTTTCATACGGTTAAAACATATGGGAATTGAATTACCGAAACAGCAATCTCGTCCAATTTTATTATATTGCCAACGGATTTTTAGCCGCCCTGCTTTTTTAAAGTCGATGACTTTTAAAGAGAAACACAGATATAGTGAATTTTTGGCAAAATTCTAGATCGCAAATCAATAGAGTATTTTTTAATGTCTGAACAAGAATTGAACTTAACCCCAACTCGACCATACCTTGCACGCGCAATATATGAATGGATTTGCGACAACAATTTAACGCCATACTTACTTGTTGACGCAACTAAACCCTATACCGATGTACCACAACAATTTGTACAAGATGGACAAATTGTATTGAACATCGCACCACATTCTGTACATATGTTAAATATGACCAATGAAGCAATTACCTTCTCTGCTCGTTTTAGCGGCGCATCCAAAGATATTTATGTGCCTATAAATGCGGTATTAGGCTTGTATGCACGTGAAAATGGACAAGGATTATTCTTTGATCCAGATGAATATGCCAATGTGCAAATTGATGAAGATGTTTTAGAATCAAATACAAGTGAAGAAGTAGAAACTAAAACTGAGGCACCAAAGAAAAAACCAAGTTTAAGAATTTTAGAATAGAACAAGGAGAACTGAATGGCTTTTGATCTCGTACAATACTTTGCTGAGCAGATAAAGATTCAAAAGCCTCAGCTATTATCTCAATTAGAGCCTGCCCAACGTATTGCACATATTGAAGAACTCAATGCTTTAACCTTGGGTAAACTCATTACGCTATGGCGTAAGGATGATGATGCTTTATATCAAGAAATTCTTTCGCAAGATCAGTTATACAGCCAAGAAATTTCTCGACACCTCACCACCTCTACTCAGAATAAATCCAGTTTAGATAAATCTATACTTGAACCTGTAACAACGGAAATTCTTGAACTACAGCTTGCTGAATTAAAGCAACTTGAAACAGCAGGAAGTTTAGGTAAGCGAGGTCTTCGAGAATTGGTGATTGGTCAAATTGAGCACCTATCGGGTCAGGCAAAAGATTGGGTTTGGTCAACAAACGAACTAACCGAACTGATTGGCTCTCAACCTGTGCCTGAAGAAGAGATATCATTAGATGAAACGATGAAGGAGTTTAATCAAATGGTCAATGTTCAAAAAGTAGATCTTCATGCTGATCACAAAGAAGTCATAGTAACCGAAACCGCAAATCCAACCTGGGCTAAAATTGCAGAACCTGTGGTAGCACTTGTAGTTTTATATATTCTTTTTGAAGCAGCGACAAAGCTTTTTGCTTAATTTAGTTTGATAATCAAAAATTATAAAAAGCGATCGAAATGATCGCTTTTTTTCATGTAAAAAATACTTTAGTAATTTTAATCATTTCATGTGATTAAAATCACAGTAATAATATTATAAATGATAAAACATGCACAAACATAATAAATATTTAATTCACTATTAAGTTAAGCTTTTATTGATAAAAATAACTAAGCAATTTATTTAACTTTGAGATAGATTTTTTATAATAACTAATGTTAATTTAAAGCAATGAAACTCTCTAAACTTTAAGAAAAATTAACAGTTTACACAGGAGGATAATAATGTAAGAAATATACTGATTAAATGCCAAGCAATTAAACATTAAAAAAATGATTTTACTGGAAAAAGAACAAATCTAGCGTTAACTTAAACTAATTACGACCGTTAAAAAACAGTTTACACTTTAATTTTTTAATATTAGATAAGTGATATTATGAACAATCAATGTATCAATATCGCAATTTCAGGCTTAGGTTTAACCACCTCTGACGATCTTAAAATAAGGCTTAGAAAAATTTTACCAACCAATATTGGTATAAATTGGACAAGTGTTTCAGATCAAAATATAAATTGTATTTTGATCAATGAGCAGTTTTTTGAAAATAATAATATCCAGAATATTATCCAAAATAAAAATATTCCTTATTTGAAAATTTCAAAACATAGTGAACATAAAGAAAGTGCTGAAGATAATTTACTCTGCATCCCTATTTATGACGAATTCACACTGAAAAACTGGGTCAACATCAAATTACTGCATAAGACTGAAATAGAACAATCTGAACTTAGCCAAATTTCAGATGATGAAGCTAATGATCAACTTGAAATCAAAGAAATTGATTTTTTTGCAGCGCTTTTCCATCACGACAGTCGTAAAGTCATTTTAAATGATCATCTCGGCACGATTGCGATTATCGACCATCATGCGCATCTGGCATGGCTTGAAGCAACTCGTGAAGAATACCAAACAGATCGCTCGATACACTATACGGCAGCAGTCACTGCGGATTTTATAAAAGTTTCACGTAAACGACAATTCAATTTAGAAAATTGGTTATTTAACCTGATTTGGACAAATCCCAATTTAATTACTGTACCTGCAGCTGATAAATATTATCGTCTCAAATTTTGGATTCAACCCATTGAGTTGGATAAGAAATTACTGCTACAACTAAGTGCATGCTTTATTTCTGGGGCAGAAATCCAACATGTCTCAGACAAACTCAACATTCCAGTCGCAACCGTGCAACACTTTGTTGCTGCGAATTTAGCCATCCATAACGCTGAACTGATTTCAGCAAAAGAAAGTCGATTTGATAAAACACCAAGTGATACTGAGCAAACGGAAGAAAAAGGGATTTTAAAAAGCTTTTTTAACAAATTAAAAAATCGATTTAAATTTTAAGGGATAAATCTACGATGATTATTCAGAAGTACAAAATTGTTTTTGCTGGTTCAATGGGGGCAGGTAAAACTGAAGCGATTAAATCTTTATCAGAAATACCTGTATTAGCAACAGAAGCATTTAACACAGATGATCGTAGCCATAAAAAACTAAACACAACAGTGGGAATCGATTATGGCGAAGTAACACTAGATGATGGCAGTAAAGTTGGGCTGTATGGCACACCAGGACAAGGCCGCTTTGACTTTATGTGGGGGGTAATATGCAAAGGCGCGATTGGTACAATTTTGCTGATTGATCATAGCTTAGCAACACCGTTAGATGAACTAGAATATTACCTCAATATTTTTAAACAATATGGTGAAAACATTGTAATTGGAGTCACCCATATCGATGATGATATGAATAAGCCAACGCACCAATACCGTCAATGGTTGATGGAACGCAACCTAAATTTACCAGTTTTTTTTATTGATGCACGCAAGAAATCTGATGTGTTATTGCTGTTAGAAACCTTGATCACCACATTAGAAGTAAAATATTTATAGGCTATTGATCAGTATTCACTTGCAGCAGATCTACTAATGGAATCCCCAAAAGAAGTTATTTAAGTAATGAAATAATTACAGATTAAAATTCTGCCGTGAGCGAATAAAATATTGAAACTTATCTCTATTCATATAATTGTATGAATTGCCATTTATGGCTTGCTCTAGGTCGGTACATTAATGCATACCTATACTGCGGCATCTTAACAATCTGTATGATTTTTAGCTTCTTATTGATAATTTCTTAATTGCTTTGTCGGTAAGTTAATGAGATCAAATAAATGGAATTTTACGGTATAATTTTCATGGAATTTTTCAGGATGAGCGGGAAAACAACTCTGGTTTACTTCAACTATTAAAACTTTGTAAGTTTTAATCCTATTGCCTATAAACTTCTGATTTATAGCGTCCTAAGCCGAATCGAGACCTTGTGGGTAAGTACTACACTCACGTTGTACGTAACTGGTAGCAATCTACTCTTTTCGATCCCTTACATCCTTGAGATAAATATTAACGAAATCGGTTCGGAATTATTTTCCTAAGATTAAGATTTTCTCGTGAAATTTAGAATTATTTTCCAAAATCAATCACAATCTAAGGATTTTTTATCTTTTATATTTCTAAAATGATTTTTTATTGCAAACTCATTTAAAAAATCGAGAATATATTTCTGTTCTTATCAACAAAGCCACCAACTCAAAAGAGCCCTAACGCTCAAAAGCTTTTTCTGTATTTTTAATCTTTCACTCGCCTTTTTTTACTTCTCTTTTATTCATTTCTGATAATAAATCCAATTGAATTTCCTGAATTTTTGCCAGTTTATCCCACTGATGAATGAGTAAATGATCTATTTTTTCATGTAAATGACGGATTTCTAATTCAGCTTTTAAATTGACTTGATAATCATTTTGGGAGCGTATACGATCTTTGGCTTCTTGACGGTTTTGACTCATCATAATAATTGGTGCTTGTACTGCAGCAAGACAAGATAAAATAAGATTTAATAGAATAAACGGATAAGGATCAGCAGGTTGTTTTACGATCACAACTGTGTTTAATAAAATCCAAACAACTAAAAAGAGCATAAAACAAATTAAAAACGTCCAACTTCCGCCAAAAGTTGCAATTTTATCTGCGAGCCTTTCCCCAATGGTCCATTTTTTTTCAAGTTGTGTTTCAGTATTTTTTGTTATTAATTCATGCTGTTGCATACTATTAAGCACTTCATACTCTAGGTTTGACACCTCCCCCTGCTCCGATTGAAGCAAAGATTGCACATACTGCATACGATATTTGGTTAAATCTAATTTACAAATATAATCCTGCGCAGACCAATTGGGAAAATCTCGTGCAATTTCTTCAGTAATAACCTTACGTATAGCCCCGAGCGGAACAACATTCGCATGTGAAAAAGTTTGATTACATATTAAGCAAATATGATTTTCATTTTTATCATTCATTACACTACTCTTTATCATTGTTTGGTTTCAATATCTTTCATTATTTGAATAAAGTATAGAACTTATTTTAATGGGATGCTGAGATGAAATCATTTTGCTTTAATGTATTTTTCTGATGTTTTGAATAGGCTTAATTGATGAATCTAATTTGAGATTTTCACATTATTTTTATCGAATTTTTCAGGATGAGTGGGAAAACAACTCTGGTTTACTTCAACTATTAAAACTTGGTAAGTTTTAATCCTATTGCCTATAAACTTATGGTTTATAGCGTCCTAAGCCGAATCGAGACCTTGTGGGTAAGTACTGCACTCACGTTGTACGCAACTGGCAGCAATCTACTCTTTTCGATCCCTTACATCCTTGAGATAAATATTAGCCAAATCGACTCGGGATTATTTTCCTAAGATAGATTAATTTTTTTATTTTTTAGGAAAATTTTCCTTTAAAAGTTACTTAATAAAGAAAATTTTTCAACAAAGCTTATTTAATGATTTTTTATTGCATAAATTTAAAAAAAAATGCAAATTTATAAATTTGCATTTTAGTCATTCTATTTCAATGATCACACGCTTTAATCTGCTAACTTAAGGCACATCTTTTAGCGAGGTTGTTTTACTATCACGCAAAATATCTTCCAAGCCTTGGGTATCCTGATTTAAAAATGCAGTTAAACTCGCTTTTACCTGTTCAAGTGTACTGTGTTTAATTGCAAATACTTCTTTATTTTTTCGTGTCATCAAGCCAAACAATTCGCGTTGTGGGAAAATCAATTTGATATTGCTTTCTATCTTAAATTCAAAATTCTCACTTTTTGCATAAGCATTTAATGTAATTTTTAAAAATGCTTCTGACGCTGAGTTCAACACTGTAAAAATAGTGTTTCGACCATCCAATTGTAATTGCAAAACGCGTTGACGGCGCCAACTGATACTTTCAAATTTCGCCAATATCTCAGCAATGTCTAAATCGCTCTCTTGCTCCATCTCACGCTCATCGGCGTGATTAGGATACTGAATTTGAATTTCAAACTTGTTCATTATTTTATAACGCATACTCTTAAAATCTATTTGTAGTGTAACAACACTCTTTAAAATTAATAGCGACTCCAATCAAAAAATTATAAATTAATCATTGATTTTAAATTACAAATTGTAAAATTTATCACTATATTTAATTTTTATATGCACTAGGTATATTTTATCTCTTGGTCAAACAATCAAGCCCGTTTATTCTTTTTTACAGATCAAGAAGGAAGCTCAAGCTTCCTTATTTTATATAGAAGATGTCAATCTCTAGTCGTTATGCCAAACGATGCTCTTGTAGCATTTTTTTATGCATCAATTGTCGATATTGTTCTGTCATCTCGTCGATTTGATCGTTTAGGAATAAGCTGAGCTGTTCTGAAACTTGTGATTGGTTTAAGTTTTTATACACCACATCATATTTCTTTTTACGTGTTAAAAGCCCCAAAAATTCTTTACTTTCAACAACCAGTTGAATATTGCTATCGATCTGAAAAACAGGGTCTGCTTTACTCGAGTGTGTATTTAACTGGATATGTAAATAAAGTTCTGTCTCCGTGTCCTCTACAGCAAAGGAAATATCAGAATTTTCAACTTGCCCCTGCGTCAGGAATAAACGGCGCCAATTGATCGCATAAAATTTTGCATGAATTTGCTCAATGTCCTCTGCCTCAAATGATACGATATCTTGTGCAGGCAAATTGATCTCGACCTCGAACTTTCTCATTGTTCTCACCTATCCATGTGATGTTTATATTATGAGCTATTAATAGCATTTATATTTTTGTTTTAAAACAAATATTTATGTTAAATCATTAAAATTTATTACTTTTTATCAAATACACATCACAAAAATCAGATTATTTATTGATGAAGTTTTTATTAATTTTTCTATTTTTATATCAAACAGTAAAAAGTATCAGCATACTTTTAATCCCCAAATTATTTTTAAAACGATGAGTCAGCATAAGCTTTCATCGTGACTTCAAACAATTGACGTTTAAAATATACATTTCAATTGAATAGATATACGCTCTATTCCTTTTAATATTATGCAGTTCCACCACATAAAGATGGAACAGCAGGTAAAATTGGTGATGGTTAAAGGCTATGAGCTTCTTAACAACAGCAAATACATCCCTTGATTTTTTCACGAGGCCAATTCATCTTTGCTCGTTTAATTGCCAACTCACTTGTCGCAAAAAATCCCAGTAGATTTTGATTTTCCGCCTTAGGTAAATGCTCACAAGCTTTGCTTGCATTATGTACTTCATATACACCATTGACTTGCGCATTTACATTGATAATAAATTTGTCCATCATAAAAGTTTCCCCCAATACTCTTAAAAAGACCTTGAGATTAAATCCATAAAAACGATGTTTTTATCAATCCCATAACAAAAGTATGCCTTTAAGGTGCAAAAATCAATCTCTCTTTTATTGATTTATTGTTGGGGAAATTTGTCTTTGTATTCGATTTAGAGTGAATCAAATTTTATGTCAAAAAACAGAAAACACTTAATCCAATTTAATGACTCAACCCAATTGAATTGAGTCATTATCCTCTTTGAATCTTGATAAACACTTGTTTCACAAATGCTAAAACACACTAACTACAATGGATGAACAACGCTTTCTTGTTTTTTCTTTCTTAACCAGCGAACCGCTAGCACCATCAAAATAATACCAACAATCACCACCAATACAGGAACGATAAGTGATAATACCGATACCACGATTGCCCCAATCCATTCACCTGTAGACACCAAAGGATTGGCTATTCCACCTGTCGTTGCAGTAGATACACCACGAACCGCAACCGTGCCCATTTGTACAGCTGTTGCTGTACCACCACCAACGATAATCGCAGCCGCCCAACTTGCAAACTGTGACATTTCACCTGTACTGACCGCCATGGTGGTTAATGTTCCAGCCACCATCGCTGCTGGCGTGGCAATAGTATCTAAAGCATTGTCGACCCAAGGAATATAGTACGCACCAATTTCACAAATAGTCGCGACAGCTAAACCAATACATACCGATGGTATCGCTAACCACTCAAAACCTTTCATTGGCTCAAACCAGCCCATCAGTGATGCAACACTCATCACCAATAACGGTACAAATACACGAAAACCGCAGGCGGCACTTAAACCAATGCCAATACATAAACTCAGGATTGTTTCCATAATGATTTATCTGCCTTTTTCTCGTTATCTTTTCAACTATTATTAAATTAACAAAAAGCCCTATCACTGGATAGGGCTTTTGCTTAAAACAGGGAGTATCTGTTTTATCTGTGCGGCTTAGCAATCTTATTTTTTAAATTGATTGCCAAGGCATTTGGTACACTGGGGTAAACGATCTGTACCAATTTCTAAGTAAGTGCGATGTCCGCATTGGACACAAAAATAGAAGCCTGTTCCGGGTTTTTCGCCAGCAGTAACCATTTTTGTTCTCCATAGGTTTTAGAAATGGTGAATAAAGTATAACCATATTTTGATGTATGTCTACTGTCTATTTCCAAAAATGATGGTGTCATTTTTGCAAGAAATGATTTCAAAAGAGAAATTTATCGTTTTGGGAGCTACTGCTTAATCATTAAATAGCGCAAACCATTTAAAGCTCTTCTCTTTCTTGAGGTGGCTCATCTGTCCTTTCTTCCTCATAAAAATCATCAGGCATCTGCAACAATACATTTAAAAGGCGCTCAGCTGTGATTGATTCATCAGAATTTACCGTATCACTTTGAGTTTTTCGTAATAAAGACACTTTATTCCCCAAATAAAAACCCCACTGAACAGTAGGGATTTTTTTCAACAATTTCAATTCCTTTTTTCCTTAATCGCCCCCCCTTGCGAAGTAATACTTCTCATCTTTAAAAAGAGAAGAACTCCCTCCTTTTTCAAAGGAGGGCTGGGGAGGATTTAAAGAATAGAATTCAATTAAGCCACTTGCCCTTCCAAGAAATCCTGTGCAAAGCGTTGTAATACCCCACCCGCTTCATACACATGCACTTCTTCTTCAGTATCCAAACGACAAGTTACAGGAACTTCAATCACTTCACTCTTACCATCAACCGTGGCACGCTCAATCACCAAAGTTAAGTCTGTACGTGGTGCAATATTGCCAATCACACTATACAGCTCAGTACCATCAAGCTTTAAGGTTTTACGGTCAGTGCCCGCTTTAAACTCAAGTGGTAACACCCCCATACCAACAAGGTTAGTACGGTGGATACGCTCAAAGCCTTCAGCCACAATCGCTTCAACCCCAGCAAGACGAACACCTTTCGCAGCCCAGTCACGGCTAGAGCCTTGACCATAATCCTTACCAGCAATGATGATCAGTGGTTGCTTACGATTCATATAAATCTCAATTGCTTCCCACATACGCATCACTTCGCCTTCTGGCTCAACACGCGCTTTAGAACCTTGCTTAATGGTACCGTCAGAACGAACCACCATTTCATTAAACAGTTTTGGGTTGGCAAAAGTTGCACGTTGCGCGGTCAAATGGTCACCACGATGCGTTGCATACGAGTTAAAGTCTTCTTCAGGTACGCCCATTTTATGCAGATATTCACCCGCTGCCGAATCCATCATAATTGCATTCGATGGTGATAAATGATCCGTGGTGATGTTGTCAGGTAAGATTGCAAGTGGACGCATATTTGACAATGTACGTGGTGCAGCCAAAGCCCCTTCCCAATACGGTGGACGGCGAATATAAGTACTTTGCGGACGCCAATCATATAACGGGCTTTCTGATTTTTCTGTCACACCCAAATCAAACATCGGGATATACACTTTACGGAACTGTTCTGGTTTTACAGATTCTTTAACCAGTGCGTCAATTTCAGCATCCGATGGCCAAACATCTTTTAGGTAAATTGGATTACCGTCTTTGTCATTGCCCAATGAATCCGTTTCAATATCAAAACGAATTGTGCCTGCAATTGCATAAGCCACCACCAATGGGGGTGAAGCCAAGAATGCTTGTTTTGCATAAGGATGGATACGACCATCAAAGTTACGGTTACCTGAAAGTACCGCAGTCGCATACAAATCACGGTCAATAATTTCTTGCTGAATCTTTGGATCTAAAGCACCAGACATACCGTTACACGTCGTACATGCATAGGCCACTATACCAAAACCAAGCTTTTCTAAATCCTCAAGTACGCCAGCTTCTTCAAGATAAAGTGCAGCAGCTTTAGAGCCTGGTGCAAATGATGATTTCACCCAAGGTTTACGTACTAAGCCCAATTCATTTGCTTTACGTGCCAACAAACCCGCGGCAACTGTATTACGAGGGTTAGAGGTGTTGGTACAAGAGGTAATCGCGGCAATAATGATTGCGCCATCAGGCATTAAACCATCAGTACGGTTTTCAACTACGCCTGCAATACCTTTCTCTTTTAAATCTGCTGTTGATACACGTGCATGTGGGTTTGATGGACCTGCAATATTACGTGTTACCGTTGAAAGATCGAAACGAAGTACACGAGGATATTCTGCCTGTTGCATATCCGATGCCCAAAGACCAATTTCTTTGGCATAACTTTCCACCAATTTGATTTGCTCTGATTCACGACCAGTCAAGGTTAAATAATCAATGGTGTTCTGGTCGATATAGAACATTGCCGCAGTTGCACCATATTCAGGGGTCATATTGGAAATCGTTGCACGATCCCCTACAGACATACTGTCCGCGCCTTCACCAAAGAATTCTAAATATGCACCCACTACACGTTCTTTACGCAAGAATTCTGTAAGTGCTAAAACGATATCTGTTGCAGTGATACCCGCTTTACGCTGTCCCACCAATTCCACACCGATAATGTCTGGAAGACGCATCCAAGATGCACGACCCAGCATCACATTCTCAGCTTCCAAACCACCAACACCAATAGAAATTACACCCAGCGCATCTGTATGCGGTGTATGTGAATCGGTACCGACGCAAGTATCTGGAAATACGATACCTTCACGGTTTTGAATCACTGGAGACATTTTCTCCAAGTTGATTTGGTGCATGATGCCGTTGCCTGCTGGGATCACATCGACATTTTCAAACGCTGTTTTGGTCCATTCAATAAAGTGAAAACGATCTTCATTACGACGGTCTTCTACAGCACGGTTTTTTTCAAATGCATCTGGATCAAAGCCACCGTATTCCACCGCCAAAGAATGGTCAACGATCAACTGTGTTGGTACAACAGGATTAACTTTAGCAGGGTCACCGCCTTGATCTGCAATCGCATCACGTAAACCTGCAAGGTCGACTAATGCTGTCTGCCCAAGGATGTCATGACATACCACACGTGCTGGATACCAAGGAAAATCATGGTCTTGTTTACGGTTAATCAGTTCTTTTAAAGACTGTTCGAGAATGGCTGGATCACAACGGCGTACCAGCTGTTCAGCCAATACTTTTGAAGTGTATGGAAGTTTTGCATATGCGCCTTGCTGGATGTCTTCTACGGCTTGACGCACATCGAAGTATTCGAGCTGGGTACCTTGCAGTGGTTTACGATAGTTGTTATTCATTAGTTTTGTGCCTCTTGCATCATTTTGTACTGCGTGTCTAATGATTGGCATAGTACACTGTCGAAAACCTATTTCCCAAATCGTTTATATTTCATAAGCTTAGATATAAAAATAGGGGTTTTGGAAATATTTAGTAACATCTTCATTAAAATATTTGCACTAAAACTGCTTTTTTTTGAAAAATAGCGGAAAATAAGATTAATTCTTTAGTATTAGATTTAAGATAAGCGAGCAATTCATGAGCGATCTAGCTTTCTCCTCATTTACCTTGATTGGTGTTGATGCAATCAAATTTCTACAAGGTCAAGTGACTGTAAACGTTGAAGCTTTGGCTGAAAATATCACCCAATACACTGCGATTTGTGATCTTAAAGGTCGTATCCATTTTGGCTTATGGCTTAAAAAAATTAATCCTGAACATTTAGAGATTGTTACGACTCAAGATCAAGCCGAAGAATTTGCCAAACATATTAAAAAATACGGCGCTTTTTCTAAAATGAAGCTTGAAGAAACTGGACGAGTTTTTCCAACATTGAATGGCTCAACGACTGATTTTTCTGCTACAGAAACGGATATTTCAGTATGGCAAATCGCTGCAATTCAAACTGGTCAGGCTTATATAAATCAAGCTATTGAACATGTATTTCAACCACAAGAATTACGCTTACACCAACGTGAAGGAATCAATTATGACAAAGGCTGTTATCTTGGTCAGGAAGTGATTGCACGCCTCTGGTTTAAGGCAAAACCAAAAGCATGGTTACATGTCATTCAAGGTACAGGTCCTGCCCCTGCTCAAGCTGAACAATTGAATAAAGGTGTTCAAGTGGTAAATAGTGCAGCATTTGAAAATGGTTATATTGCGCTTGTGGTTGCCCGTCCTGATGCCTTAGAAGAGTTAGATGTCACTGTTTTAGCATTACCTGAAAGCTTAAGTGGTGATGTGGCGAGACCGCAGTAATTTCTCAAAGTTGATTACAATAATAAACCTACAACCCTGTAGGTTTATTAAGAGAATTAAATGATTAAGTCAATTACAACAACTTTAACAATAGTAATAGGTTAGCTTCATTTTCATAGATGAATACTTTGCTAATCTAGTACGGCTTCCAAAGATTTATCGACAATTTATATTTTTACTTTCACCTGAATTTTTTATTCTCAGCCATGTTCTTTTAACTAACGCCTAAATTTTTAGAAAAGTTCAAAATTTAGGAAGATGCTTTTTGCCGAACATAATAAATCACACCGCTCTTATCATCAGAGAAATAAAATGAATTTTCATCTACTCGATAAATATCACAAGGGCGACCATAGATATTTTTGCCCACTAAAAAACCATCCATAAATGTCTGTAGTTTTTTCCCTTTACGCATAATGACAATTTTATAGCCATGACCAATTGTGGCATCGGTAGAACCATGTAAAGCAACTAAAAAAGAATTTTTGATGGTGTCATCCGTATCGGGATGATCAAAATAGTCAAAACCAAGTGCAGATGAATGCGCAGGGAAATAGGCATAAGGAGGCAATACATTTTTGCAAGCTGACGGACGTTTAAATTTTGGATCTGCCAAAATTTTTCCATTCGACGAATAACATGAAGCCCAGCCATAATCTGCATCACGTTTGAGTGCATAAAAAGTTTCATCAGGCTTATTTTTACCCAAATGATCCACACCTTGATTGGTGGCAAATAAAAAATTACCAACCCATTTCAAACCGACTGCATTGCGTAACCCTGTAGCAAAAATCTTTTGTTGCGAACCATCGGGATTCATTTCTAATACTGTTGCCCGAACTTTTTCTTTCTCGGTACAAGCATTGCAGCTTGAGCCGACAGAAACATAAATTTTCCCGTTCCCACCCACAGCAATTGTTCGCGTTAGATGCCAACCACCATATTTATAACTTAAACCGTAGTCAGGAAAAGTCACTAAAACTTCGGCTTTATCGGTTGGTTTAATTTCACCTTTGGTAAATTTTCGTCGGGTCAGTTGATTAGTTTCCGCTAAATACAACCAATCTTGTCCTGAAGAGTCTGTATAAAATTGAACTGAATTAGGATTCTTCAACCCCGTCATATAAGGAATAATTTTGCCGAATTTTCCCGTTTCAGGGTTCCATTCATCCAAAATATAAACGATGCCTTTTTTATTATCAGTCAAATCGTGCATATCTGTTACAAACATTCTGCCATCGGGAGCTTTACTAAAAAAACGAACTCGCTTTAAGCCCTCAGCCGCTGGAATAATTTCGTAATTTGCTGGAAGATTTAAAGAAAAGCGCTTCCCATTTTTTAACTTAACCTGCTGAGGCACAAGATTTGGCTGTTGAGCTAAAATCCCCATTGAACAAACTAAACTTATGAATAAGATTGACAGTACTTTCATCATAGATACGTCTCGATTAATCTTAGGAAAAACAGCCTTCTTTTTTATATTATATAACTTGAAGCACGAGTATATAGTCAAATAATTTTGCTAGAAAAATACAAAGATCATCTAGATACAAGCCATTGTTTTATATTGTTTTTAGCCAAGCTCCGAATGTATCCTTGCAGTGGATTAAAGCATTCACTCTCATTCTACGGCACACAGCGCATCAAAAAACAGAACTAAGAAAATAAACAATGACAACATCAAAAGTTATTACTTTAGAAAGCCCTAACCACCATCAATACAGAGGTAGAGGGCTCATCCAAGTGCTTAAAATATTTTTATAGCCCAATTGAACAGTTCACTAATTTTCAATGGATATTAAAACCCATGAAATAATTTATTCATGTCTTTACACAAATAATCCTTAAAATGAAATGCTCGTGCATGTTTTGCATCAAACTTTGCCGTCTGACCATCCTTTTCAAAAATATAAACACGGTCATCCTTACTGACAAGAAACTCACCACCCAGTTTGATCAACAAAGCATCTATCTTATCTTCATCAGCAATACTGTCATCTTGGCTGACTTTGTCATAATTACGTCTAATGCCTTTAATAAACATCATCTACTCGCACGTTCTATTTAGCCAGAATTATACCCTTTTCATTGCCTTTAAAATGGCTCTAAATAAACATTATCAAAATCATTCAGCTTGTTTAACTCGATAAATACTTATAAAATAGCCCAATCATGTGTTATCGCGGCTGCTGAACCCGATCAACTCATGAGTTTTATCTATGGACATTACACAACAATATTTTGAAAATGAATTAAACCGCAATCGCGCTTGGAGACGTAAGGTAAATTATTTACACCGTGGTCGAGATTGCAGACATACTTCAACCCTTTGGAAACCAGAAAAAGACTGGAAATTACTTTGGAACAGATCGTTAAAAAGATCTCGCTCGAAACAATTAAGAATTGAATATCCACGTATTTCTTCTGCCAAAAGACGAAAACAAGCACAATATGATTTTTGGAAGACTGCTGATTGAATACCCTTTTTATTTGTAGTCGTAACCAATGGCGTAGCCCCACTGCCGAGCGTGTCTTTGCAGTGGGCTATGGCATTTCCACACGTTCCGCTGGAACAAGTAAACACGCCAAACATCGTATTTCTGTCAAAGATATTGCTTGGGCAGATATGATTTTTGTCATGGAGCAAAAACATAAACAAAATATCAAAGAGAAATTCCCCAACCAGTTACAACATAAAAAAGTCATGGTATTGGATATTCCAGACGATTATCACTATATGGATGAAGAGTTAATTGAAATTTTAACAGAGGCTATGCAACCCTATTTGCCTTAAATGCTAAAGTCGTTGCCATCAATCTGTATGACCAATTCATAATCAAAATGATGACGAAACAACCTTAAATTGCCATAACTCAACCCGATCAATATTTAACAATAAAATAAATGATGCAGAATCCACTAAAAGTATTTTCTATCCTTAAAACCTTCACGCTTATCTTGGTGATATGCGCGCTTCTATTCAGCTTTAGTTTTATATTTAGATTTTCTGACTCAAATTCAGATGAGATTCCTTTTACGGCGACTACAGAAAAACTGGGAATATTTCAAAAATATAACAACCAAATCTATGCCGCTGTACCCAGCAATGGTGATTATTTGATCCCAGAAGCAGATGTTCAAAGTTTTTATTTACCCAATGATAATTACCAATACCGACAACTAGGTGCAGATAAACTGCATGTCTATTGTGGCAATATCATCCTAAAGGGTGTGCAACCTCAACAGGTGAAAACTATTGGGGATGGTTATTTTACTGCTGGAAAAGACACTTGGTATTGCTCCCCCTCCACCGAACGAAATAAAGATTTAAGTGCGCTTCGAGAAGTATGGCAAATCATGCAACAAAATTTTGCCCTAGCTTCAAAACCACAAAGTTATCTCTACCCCTATTTTAAACTTGGATCAGGCAATCTGCCTTATCGTGTCAATTCCGGAAATGATACGGCAAGTAATGGGACATTCACCTATTTTCAAGGGAAATTACTTTCAGGAGCCAATCCAGACCAACTCAAACTTGTCTTAGGTGAACGTAACTATGCCTATCGAGCGGATGGAAAAAACGTCTATTACAATAACACCCTGCTCGATTTAAAAGACAATGGAAAGCTTTATAGTATTGAAATAGACGGTTTAAATAACCAATATTATTTGCTCAATCCTGTCGATGGTATGGTCTATGTCAACGAATTTGCCTTTGATCCTCAATATGCGCCTTATCATCTCTTAAGCAAACATGGCGATCATATTAACCATGCTTTGTTTTATAACGACACAGGGATTTATTATTTTGATCTGAATAAGAAAAAAATGCGTCGCGCAGGTGATAGTCCATTTTTAGGCAAAGCATTTAAAGAAATCGCACCGCTGATTTTTTCTGATGGCACACAGCTTCTCTATCTACAAGCCAGTGAATATCGCAGCAATAAAGGATCAGCCTCTTCCAAATCCACCCATATTCTAAAATTAGCTGAACCACTTCATTCCTCATGGCAAAAACTTGGGGATGTAAATTACAACTATGGCACTGTATGGAAAAATGGCAATGCATTTTACTATTTTGATCAGTTAGGAAATAGCCAACTGGTTAAGGCCACGATTTATCATATTCGCGACCCACAAACGATTCAAAATTTACTGAGAACTCAACCACGCACTGACGATATTCGACAATGGATTGAAGAGCAAAAAATGGTTGAAGCCAAACATGTAGAATTACTCGAAGTAGAGACAACTAACCGCTCAGACAAATATTGGGGCTTGTTGGTTCCAATCATTTTCATAGCATTTTTGAGTATGCTGATGTGGATATTTAAACGGTTTAATTTAAATTTTTCCCCATTTTATATACGCAATCATAAACTGATCGTCAGTAATTTGATGATGACCTCTTACCCATTAGATCAGGTCACATGCGTTGAATTTAGTACCCATAGGACAACAGCGAATGGTAGTCATATTGGGCACTTTCAAATTTTACAGCGTAATGGAAAACGCAGCAGAATCTTTAATTTTAGTACGCAATTACGCTTACGGAGTGACTCACAAGTAGAATTAAATCAATATATCCAACAACTCAGAAATGAGTTAACACGCCATGGTATCCAGAATACAATACGAAATTAAGCGTGGTATCAACTGAATATCGCATTGGCAATTACATGATCTCAATATATTTTTGATCTTTATTGAGTGCACAATATCCACATTATTATTTTGAGCTTTAACATGAAAATCTGGTTATCTCTTCTGACTTTGGGTCTTTTTACCTTTTCTTCTGCACATGCAGATATTCAGACTTTACAGCAAAACTTAAAAACCAAATATCCTGAGATTCAGGTGAAATCGGTACAAAACTCACCAATTAAAGATGTTTATGAAGTCTATATGGGTGGGCGTATTGTTTATACCAATGAAGAAGCAAAATATTTCTTTGTCGGCAATTTAATTGATCTTAAAGAACAAAAAAATCTGACTGAAGAACGTATGCAAGCGCTAAAAAGTATTGATGTAAAATCATTACCTTTGAAACAAGCCATTAAGCATGTCAAAGGTAAAGGTGAACGTGTAATCTACGTATTTAGTGATCCTGACTGTCCATATTGCCAACATCTTGAAAAAGAATTAAAAAATATCGACAACTTAACCGTTTACTTATTTTTATACCCAATTACCCGTTTACATCCAAATGCTGAAAGTATTTCACAGCAAATCTGGTGCTCTAAAAACCAGTACCAAGCGTGGGAAGACTATTTAATTGATAAGAAACAACCGACTTCAAACAAGTCATGTACGAACCCAATTGAGAAAAATATTGCTTTAGCAAAATCACTCGAAGTCGATGGTACACCAACATTCTTCTTACAAGATGGCACCCGTATTTCAGGGGCACGTGAAGCAGGCGAAATTGAATTACTCCTCAAAGCAGTAAAATAACAGCCCACAGCCTAGAGAATAAAAAATTTCTCTAGGCTTTAATGTTGTTAAAATATCCTTAATTCTTTCTTATTTATAAATAAATTAAAATTTAAATACACTAACTTATACAATAGGCATGTTTACATTTATAATTTTCAAATTATGATAAAAACGTCCTCAACAATGTTCTCACACCATAAATGGAATTATGTTGAAATTAAAACAAGGTATATCGTCAAAATGAAAAAAATTCTATTCGCTACACTACTCAGCTTTTCATGTATTTCTGCATTTGCAGCAGATACAGCTAAAGCGAACATTGACCCTACATTTGCCAAAGCACAAGAGCTAATTCAAGCAAAAAACTATCCTGCGGCGTATCAAGAACTTGAACGTCTTGCAAAGGCTGGCAATGCGCAAGCATTATATAACTTAGGCTATTTAACCCAAACGGGACAAGGTACAACCAAAGACGATAAGAAAGCTTTGAAATATTATCAAGATGCTTCAGCAAAAGGCTATTCTGTTGCAAGCTATGTCTTGGCGCAAAGCTATGCAGTAGGTCAATTGGGCTTAGCCAAAGATGAAAAGAAAGTCCGTGAATACTTAGAGAAGTCCTCTGCTCAAGGATTTGATGATGCTACCGTGGAATTGGCTGTTTTATTATTTTCTGAAGGTACACCTGCATCTGATAAACTCGGCTTACAAAAACTTGATCCTTTAGTGAAAAAAGATTTTGCACCTGCAATTCATGCGAAAGCGCTGTATGACATCACCGATGGCTTAAAGAAGAAAAATGCAGCAGCAGTTAATCAAGGTTTAAAATCAATCCAAGATTTAGCTAAAAAAGGATATATTCCAGCATTGATGGCTGTCGGAAATATGCTGACTAATGGCAATATCATTGATCAAAATCTGCCAGAAGCACAAAAGATTTTCTCAGAACTTGCTAAAAATAATGTGCCTAAGGCAAAAGAGTCTTTGGATGTTGTAAACAAACTAATTGCTGAAAAAGGCAAAACACCTGTTCCCAAAGCACCAGCAAAAAAATAAGCAGCTCTTAAAAAAATACTCTCGCAAGAGAGTATTTTTTTACCACCAAACACCAATCAAAACACTCACCACAATAAAACTCAGTAAAGTACTAATCATCAATGGTGTCAGTGCTTTTTCATTTAAACCATAGACTTGCCCAAAAATTCCAAATATAGAGGGCATAGGCAAAGCAGCAATCAAGGTACCTGCATAAATCATCTTTTGATCCAAGTCGGTTAAATCAGTCAAGCCTAAATAGACCAATATCGGCATACAGATATTTTTAGAAACCACCAAATAAATGGTTTGTAGATTAAGTGATTGAATCGTAATCCCAACCATTCCACCACCAATAATAAATAACGCTAAAGGTGAGGCAGTCTGACCTAACAAGGCAAATACTTGGTCTAATACATGTGGAATTTGAATTTCGAAGATCGCACAGCTCATGCCAATCATCACTGACAAGAACAATGGATTTTTTAATAAAGTCAGAAATGTTGTTTTTAAAATAGCGGCTAAATTGGCTTGTCTTTGTCGCCCTATTTCTGCCAAGGTTAACATCAGCGGTACAAGAAATACGCTTTCAATGATCACAATCAGTGAAATATAAATCATGGCTTCACTACCCATCAGCAAAGTCAAAATTGCTGCGCCCAGTAACCCAGTATTGGACATTGATGCGCCAAGTGAAAACACAGAAGCATGGGTAAAATGATTGTTAAAAAGCTTTTGCCCTAAAATAAAGGCCAAAATAAATAGAGTAAAAGTAACCCCTGTATAAACAAAGAAATAGGCAGGATACCAAATCTCATGTAAATCTTTTGCAGCCAGTGCATGAAGTAATAAAGCAGGCAATGCAATTTTGATTACAAAAGCACCAATTGCAGTAATTTGCTCTTTAGAGATCAATTGGATTTTGACAGATATAAAACCCAAAAATAACAGGAAAAATACTGGAAAAATTACCGAAAAAATCATTCAAGCCGTTCCTTTTCCAGATCATACAAATAAAGATATATCCTAGAATATATCTTTATTAAGTTTAAATACGTTTAAAGAATAATGAGTGAATCAAAACTGTTATGCCATCAATATGCTGAGAACAGATCTTTGATTCCATGCGGCTGACAACGTAAATATTGTGATGCAATCGAGATTTTTGCACCCAATTTTGCTGCAGCATGCCAAGGCCAGCGTGGGTCATATAAAATCGCTCTTGCCAATGCAATTGCATCTGCTTCAGCATCTTGAAGAATCTGTTCAGCTTGCTCAGCTTCGGTAATTAAGCCCACTGTTATTACAGGAATATTCACCTGCTTTTTAATCGCATTTGCAAAAGGCACTTGGTAATTTGCAGCCACTTTAATATCTTGTTGAATATGCAATCCCGCAGAAGATACATGGATATAAGCAGCACCAAGTTGCGCTAAAGCTTTTGATAAGCCAATGCTTGATTCAACATTCCAGCTATTTTCTGCATCCATCCAGTCAGTTGCAGAAATACGTACACCTACAGGGTAGTCAGTTGGCACAACTGCTCGAATGGCTTGAAAAACTTCTAATGTAAAACGAATACGATTTTCAAAACTTCCACCATATTCATCAGTTCGCTGGTTAGACAGTGGTGACATAAATTGATGTAGTAAATACCCATGCGCCGCATGAATTTCAATCAATGAAAAACCAGCATCTACTGCACGAATCGCCGCTTGCGCAAAGTCTTGAATAATTGTTTTAATTTCATCAATGGTTAATTCATGCGGTGCAATATCATTCGGGCTAAAAGCAATACCGCTGGCTGATACAGTTTGCCATCCGTGTTCATGGTCAGGCGCAATCTGACCTTTCCCCTGCTTCACCAACCAAGGCTTTTCAGTCGAAGCTTTACGACCTGCATGCGCAAGCTGAATAGCAAAAGGTGTTGGAGCAATGCTTTTTACCTTATTGAGTAAAGCTTTGATTTGATCTCGTTGGGTATCATTCCAAAGTCCCACATCAGCATAACTGATCCGCCCTTCGGCTTGAACCGCTGTCGCCTCAATAATACATAAGCTCGCACCTGACAAAGCGTAACTTGCCCATTGTTGTTCATGCCAATAAGTCACTTCACCCTGATCTGTTGCTGAGTATTGACACATTGGTGCAATAATAATTTTATTGCTGAGGGAGAGTGAACCAAATTGAATAGATTCAAATAACTTTGGTTGAGCAGACATAAATTATTTTCCCAATGAATTAGAACTGTTTAGTGATACTGAGTCCTGCACTCCAGTTAATACCATCAGCAGGTTCAAAGAATCGACTATTACCATCATTTACAATGACTGAACCAACATAATTTTTATCGAATAAATTATCGACTCGAGCAAAACTATGCACTTTCCAATCATTGTTTTTCCAGATATAACCGACATTCATACTGGTTACTGTATAACTTGGTGCAGTATCTGTATTGAGATCGTCTACATAGATTTTATCCATATAACGAACATCTACACCTGCGTTAAAGCCCTGCTCAGGCAACCAACCGAAAGATACAAAGGCTTGATTTTTTGCAATACCAGGAATGTAATTGCCACTTTGGATGACTTTTTTAGGATCACTGTTGGGAATGTCTGCATCAAATGTAGCATCAAGCAAGCTATAACTAGCTTGAGCCGTTAAATTCTTCCACAGCTTTTTATTCCATGACAGCTCTACACCTTGGCGCAGTGTTTTATCTGCATTTTGATAGGTTGCACGTCCATTGAGTGTCCCCGCAGAAACGATATCATCTTGAGTATTACTTTGGAAAACTGCAGCAGTAAAATTACCTAGGCGATTTTGTGCTTTTAAACCAAGCTCATAGTTATCACTGGTTGAAGGTTTAAGCGCAAAATTAATCCCTGCCGTGCCTTGTGTTGGATAGGCCATTTCGGTAAAGGTTGGTGTTTCAAAGCCTTTAGCATAACTGAGATAACTGCTGATCTCAGGAGTAATTTCCCATGTCAAAGCAGCCGATGGAAGCAATTTGTTATAATCGGTTTGACCGCTATCATCGCCATTATCTTTATCAGCTATATAGTCTGCCTTTTTATAATAATAATCCTTAGACTCATAATGAACATTGCTATAACGCAATCCTGTATCTAGACGTACAGTCGGCAAAAACTGCCAAGCTGCTTGTAAATATGGATCTAAATTCCATAAAGTATTTCGTTCATCACGACGTAAATTACCTTTTACACCATAATGGGGCTTATTATTATCTAAAGTAAAGTTTTCATAACCTTGGCGATCTTCATTCATCGCATCATAAGCCAGTCCAGCACTGATCCGTGTATTCGGTAACAAGTCTTTGCCAGTCCAACGTAAATCAACACCATAAAAATCTCGTTCAAAATCAATTACCCCACCAGCATGGCGTGGATTCATTTGACTTGTAGATGGTTTTGGATTGCCATCTTTATCTAAGCCAAGATTTGGAGATATTTCACCTTTTGGAATGGATTGGTATTGAGTCACTTCACGATGACCAATATAAGCCATACTATAAAGTTCTTGATGATCATTCAGGGGCTTAGTCCAATTGATACCTGTCTGTGTTTGGTTAATATCTTTACGAACATCATAAATATTTTTACTGTCATTGACCTGTTTAGGATTTTGTTTCCATTGCTCGCGAGTCAAACCTTGTGGATCATCAGCGGAAATATCCACATGATTGATCAGCCAATTGATCTTAGAACCATCATCTAAGTCCCACGTGAGTTTGGCATTGCTCAACACTTTTCTTGCGGCACTGTGATCACGATAGCCATCAGTATCAAAATAAGAAGAACTGATCACATAGCTTGGTTCATTGGCTTTATCTGCACCACCTTGTAAGGTGATGTCAGCACGGCCTTTATTGTTACTTCCACCTGAATAACCTAATTCTACCGAATCACGCCCTGTTCCTTCTTTGGTCGTGGTGAGAACCGTGCCCCCAGAGGAGTTTCCATACAGTGATGAAAATGGCCCACCTAGCACTTCAATATGATCTAAACTCGTTAAATCAATATTTGAAGTTTGGCCTTGTCCGTCTGGCATCGTCGCAGGAATCCCATCGACATAAAGACGTATCCCACGGACTCCAAAAGTTGAGCGTGCGCCAAAACCGCGCATAGACAGTTGTAAGTCTTGGGCATAATTTTCACGATTATTGAGCTGTAACCCTGGGATTCCCTTGAGTTTTTCAGTGAGGTTTACCCCAATATTATTTTGATTTTGTTGTTGATCGACTCTATATACCGATGCCGGGGTATTTAATATGTTGGTATCAGAACGTGTAGCTTCAATTTTGATGGTTGGAAGTTGCTGAGTAGAATGCTGCTGAGTGGAATCTTGAGATTCCACTTCAGCATATAAGCTCTGTGTGATACATACCGTTAAGCAAAGTAGTGTTGTATTAATTTTTAGATGTTTCACTCTTTGCATAAAGGTGTCCTCGAGTTGTATTAAAAAATAATTTTAGACCCCAAGCCAACGACAAATGCATTGTCCACCTGATTGGTTGCACCAGGATGTACCACATACTGCACTAAAGGACGAAGCATGAACCATTTGGCAGGGTAATATGAGTAGTTCAACTCAACATTATACTCTGCATCTTCATTCAACTGTCTTAAATTTGTTCCTGAACGAGCACTATTCACATAGTTAGTATACCGATCGTTCAAATGTACTCGATTTACAGCTAGACCTAGAATATCGTTTGGTTGACTATCAAACAGACCATAGTATTTTAGACCAAGTTGCTGTGAATCATTTACGGCTGTCGTCGTACGATCATGAATGGTGAAGTTACCAAAACTGTGTAAACCACGTTTTCCTATCCCAGTTGAAGTCAACTGCTGTTCAAACGCAAACCAACCGCCGTATGTACGATCTTCAGCCTTAGTTCCTGCTTTATAAGCAACATCGTACTGATTTTGAGCCTCATCAGCAGTATTGTAAAGCGTACCAATACGATAACTGCCTGGTAAATCATTCACACCCTGCTTAGGTGACCACACCACTTCAGAAAGAATATTTACACCATCGGCATGCTTTGTATCCAAATTCCAGCCTTGTCGCTCTAAAGCATTATCAGGGTTGTATTCAAACACCCCCACTTGTGCAAATAGTTCAGGATTGATGTGATATTTTAAGCGTGCGCCCCATTGTGAGACTGGTGTGTTATACCAAAGCTTACCTTGCCATTTCCCCATCTGTGCTGCACAAAATGCATTGCCTTGGAAATCACAAGCCATGGTATTGAATTCAGTACCTAAACCCATACGACCTAAACGCAGGCTTAGTCCTTGATCCTTAAAATTCTTTTCTATATATAATTCGCTGAGACGGCTCCCCGAATTACCACGGCCCCAATTGGCTTGCGAGTTTGCCCACTGAGGTGCATCTGGTGCTTGGATACCTCTGAGTGAAGTACTTTCACCTTGACGTGCTGTAACTAAAGCACGAATAGTCACATCATTCCAACCCGCCAGCTTCCCCATATCTAAAGTTGTACCCAGTCCGAATTGTGTCGCAAATGTTGGCGCTTGGTGCGCATCATAACCACCCTCAGCGAGATATGAACTGTCCATGGCAATCGTGCCATCAAATTTGATTCCCTTTTCTGCAAATTCAGTCCGACTCCCATTCCAGTCACCCGTCATGGTCGAGCCATGTAAATTAAACGCATCTTCAGCTGAGGCAAAAGACATTATGCTATATACAGAGATTGCCAATAAAGGATAAGCAATTTTTTTCATGGGAAAGCCTAATCAGGAACAAAACGAATAAAGATAAACCAGCCAACTCTCAATCACTTTAACTGTCTAAATTTAATAGAAAGTTCCAGCTTTAAAATGACTATTTTTCCTGAAATATCGAGATAAAAAGAATTATTTCAGCAAACAATTCACTAGAAATTTACACATTTTTTTACATATAACTATCAGATATTTTTTATCAATTGGAAAACTTTATTTTATTAATAAACTTTATATTATATAACAATGGTTTAGGAATAACATTTCAATCTTATTCAACGATCATCTCTATAATTTCAACCTAAAGTCGTAGGCTCAACAGAACCGCCCTTTAATGCAATCCAATTCTTGCATACAATATTCAGTCCTCACACCAATGTGACAAGTGCATGCCTGAATTACCAGAAGTTGAAACAACAAAAAACAGTTTACTCCCCCTGATTGACCAGAAAGTTCTTCATGTTCAAGTGCGTGAGTCACGGTTACGCTGGCCAATTCCCGAAGATATTCAACAACTTCAAGGTCAGAAACTCGTTCGCTTAACACGTCGTTCAAAATATATTTTGGCAGAGTTTGAAACCCATAGCATGTTATGGCACTTGGGTATGTCAGGGAGTTTTAGAATCTGTGATGAACATGAAGCGCTTAGAAAGCATGACCATCTGATCATTCAATTTGAAGACACACAGCTGCGCTATCATGATCCCCGACGCTTTGGTTGTATCATTTGGCTGAATGAGGAAAGCCAAACAAAATTGATTGATACTTTAGGGCCTGAACCATTGAGTGATGAATTTCATGCCGAATATTTAGCAGAAAAGTTTAAAAATAAAAATGTCGGCACAAAAGTTGCAATCATGGATAATCATATTGTTGTGGGTGTAGGTAATATTTACGCAACTGAAAGCTTATTTAATTTAGGGATTCACCCTGCACAGCCTGCTTCGAGTTTGACGAAAGCGCAAATTCAAAAATTGGTCATCGAAATTAAACGAATTTTAAAGCAAGCGATTGATTTGGGTGGGTCAACCTTAAGAGACTATAGCAATGCCATGGGTGAGAATGGCTACTTTCAGCAGACCTTATTGGCTTATGGACGTGCGGGTGAGATGTGCATTAACTGTGAAACCACTTTAGAAAATTTAAAGTTAGGACAAAGAGCCAGTGTGTTTTGCCCACAATGCCAGCCATTAAAGATCGCGAAGAGCATCCCCCAAAAACCACGAGGAAAGAGTAAATGAAAACTGCAATCGTTCGACATATTCTCGTCAAAGATAAGGACTTGGCTGAACAACTCAAGAAGAAGATCCATGATGGCGCTGATTTTGCCAAAGTGGCCAAACAGCATTCCACATGTAATTCAGCAAAACGTGGTGGTGAACTGGGCGAAGTAAAAAAAGGACAGCTTGTTCCTGTGATTGATAAACTTGTATTTACCGCTGCTGAACGTGTACTTCATGGTCCAGTAAAAAGCCAATTCGGCTTTCACTTGGTTGAGATTAAATTTCGCATGGATTTTTAGTTTAAAGATTTACATTCTTGGTATGAAGTTGAAATGATATCCCCTTGTCTGGCAATTCCCATACTCGCACCTCGCTCAAAACTCATCCATGCCTTAGTAAGGGGCTGACTCGGTTGATTTATGTATCCATACAATCCTTTTCCTTGCCCTTGAATAATACAGATTGGCTGATTCATAAATAACTTCTGAGTATTTCCACTTAGAATTTGAACTGTTTGCTCTATTACTGTTTCGGAATCATCATTTCGCTCTAATGACTTAGAAATGTCTTCCGCAGACTTTATTGTCAAATGCAAAGGTTGCTCAAACACAAGCGCTTTAAAGCGTTCAGGTAATGCTTGATAAGATGGTGATGGTTCTTCATCACCTTTATAATGATGATAATCCTGAATATGACAATGAATCTTCTTAAATTGTGAACGTGCACTTCCCATCGTTTGTGACCATGACATTGAACTGGCTACATCCTCAATATCTTTAATTAAAAATGCACTCTGAGCGTTTTGCAAATATATAAAGTTTTCAAAATCTGCACTTTGATTTGCCAAGGGGTCTGACTTATTCAATTTTTCCGTTTTTAAAATGATTTGGTCATTTCGTTTTATATATTGACCCGTTTGCAATTCAATATCTGAAACTTCATCTATAGGAGAGTACTTGACATCATCAAAGCTTAATATTTCAAATCTGTTGTTTTTTATTCCAATAAAGGTATATAAACCAAATGCATAGCGACTAAAATAAATCCCTTGAACCTGATCATTAGAATCATATTGTTCACATATCGAGATCACTTGAGGGCGTATTTCTGGGCTGAACTGCTTAATAAAATTTTCATCAACTTTAACTTGGGCTTGGCATCCATAGATTAGAAAACTCGCCAAAACAATAAAAAATCTGAGCTGTTCTAGTCACTTTAAACCATCCTATATTTTTGAATCAATTTGCTCAGGTTTAAACTCATGGATAAACTTCGCATAATCATCAATATATGATCTAAATGCTTCTTCGCGAGTGGTAAAGTAAAATATTTCATTGCCATTTCTGACAATGGTTTCAGGAGATTTACCATTACAGTATCCTCCTGCTGAATAGACAGCAGACTTAAGCATTTGAAAACTTTGCTCAGCAAGCTGTTCATCCTTAAAAGCAAAAACCAGCAAAACAAAATCTGGACGATATTGTTTTTCATCACCTAACTTAACTTTACTGATAGCCTTATAAGCACGGATGCCCTCACCTTTTACTTGAATCACTTTATTCAGAGAACAATCATTTTCAGACCAAGAACTACCACTGTCTTTTTCTATAAACTCAAAATTGGCTTTTAATAAACGTGTTTGTAGTGCCAACAGTAATGTTTCATTTTCATCTACCGAGTCGGTTTCTATAGTGACGTAGCGGGTATCTTCATTTGGCATTTCATTAAAAGTTAAACCACTAGCAGGTCGGCTTTGGTCCGCTTGCGTAGATGTTGGAGTATCAGCGGATTGCTGCTCTTTTGGATGCTCTGAACATGCATACAAACTGATAAGTATTGCCATAATCCCTATGTTTTTTTTCATCAGCCCCATCTCTATTTTCTTGCTTGCATAAAAAACGGTACTTGATCGTACCGTTTCATTCAACTCTTTTACAATGATTTAATAGCTTTATCAGGCTTTAGACATATTAAAATACTGTAATTTGAATCAATTTGATGAAGATTAAGCTTCAGGGCGTTTCTTTAATTCATCACGAATTTCACGCAGTAATGCAATATCTTCTGGTGTAGCAGCAGGCGCTTCTTCAGCAGGTTTACGAATTTTATTGAGGAATTTAACCAACAAGAAAACCACCCACATTAAGATCAGGAAGTTCAATACAATTGTGATGAAATTACCATAGGTTAGTACGTTAATCCCAGCTTTGGTCAATTCATCCAATGATGAAAGGTTATTTGGGTTATCGCCCAGTACGACAAATTTTTGAGTAAAATCAACACCACCACCCGTAATCACTGTGATTAAAGGCATAATCACGTCTTTCACTAATGAGTCGATAATTTTATTGAAAGCACCACCAATGATGACACCAATTGCCAAATCCATCATATTGCCTTTAATGGCAAATTCTCTGAACTCTGAAAGAATACTCATACTTTAACTCCACGCCGATTTTGCGTATTTTTTATGTGACGAAGTATACATTATGTTTCAACATATATTTCCGCCTAATTTACTCGCTTTTTATTAAAAACCAATATCCTTTTACATTTATATAAAAAAACCGCAATTTATTAAAAAATTGCGGTTTTTTTCTAGAAATTAAATTATTTCCAGTTTGAACGCTTAGCCACGTGAAGCACGTTTACGTTCATTTTCAGTTAAGAATTTTTTACGAATACGAACTGATTTAGGTGTTACTTCAACTAATTCGTCATCTTCAATAAATTCTAATGCTTGTTCAAGCGTGAATTTAATTGCAGGTGTTAACGTTAACGCTTCATCTGTACCAGATGCACGCATATTAGTTAACTGTTTCGCTTTCGTTGGGTTCACAGTCATGTCGTCTGAACGAGAGTTCATACCCACGATCATACCTTCATAAACTTCTAACTGTGGTTCAGCAAATAGACGACCACGGTCTTGTAAAGTGAACAATGCAAACGCTAAGCAAGTACCGTTAACCATTGAGATCAACACACCGTTTTGACGTTTCGCAACTGCACCTTGTTTAGCAGGCCCATAATGCGAGAAGCTAGAAGTCATGATACCAGTACCAGAGGTAATGGTTAAGAATTCAGAACGGAAACCAATCAAACCACGTGATGGAACAGTTGCTTCAATACGGATACGGCCTTTACCGTCAACTTCCATATTGGTCAACTCACCTTTACGGTTACCCATTTGTTCCATAACAGAACCTTGATGTTGTTCTTCAACATCAAAAGTAACGTTTTCGTATGGTTCTTGAGTTTCGCCATCCACTTCTTTCATGATCACTTGCGGACGAGAAACACCCATCTCGAAGCCTTCACGACGCATTGTTTCAATCAATACTGAAAGGTGAAGTTCACCACGACCAGAAACTTTGAAACGGTCTGGACTGTCAGTATCTTCAACACGTAAAGCAACGTTATGAATCAATTCGCGATCTAAACGCTCACGGATATTACGTGAAGTTACAAATTTACCTTCTTTACCAGCAAACGGTGAATTGTTTACTTGGAACGTCATCGAAACTGTAGGTTCATCTACAGACAATGCAGGTAATGCTTCAACATTTTTAGGATCACAGATTGTGTCAGAAATGTTCAATGCATCTAAACCAGTGATACATACGATATCACCCGCTTGAGCAGAATCTACATCTACACGCTCTAAACCATGGTAACCCATAATTTTCAAGATACGACCATTACGTGTCTTGCCATCTTTATCGATCACAGTCACTGGTGTATTGGTTTTTACTGAACCACGTTGAATACGGCCAACACCAATTACACCCACGAAACTATTATAGTCAAGTGATGAAATTTGCATTTGGAATGGACCATCAATATCAACTGCTGGTGGTTCAACGATATCTACGATTGTTTCAAACAACGGTGTCATATCTTCAGCTAATTCTTCAGGAGAAGGACCAGCAACACCACGTAAGCCAGAAGCATATACGATTGGGAAGTCTAACTGTTCATCACTACCGCCTAAGTTATCGAACAAATCAAATACTTGATCGATAACCCAGTCTGGACGAGCGCTTGGCTTATCTACTTTGTTGATGATAACAATTGGCTTCAAACCACGAGCAAACGCTTTTTGTGTTACAAAGCGAGTTTGTGGCATTGGGCCTTCTTGTGAATCGACAAGAAGAAGTACGCAGTCAACCATAGACATTACACGTTCTACTTCACCACCAAAGTCAGCATGTCCTGGGGTGTCGACGATGTTGATGCGGTATTCAGTATTTGTACGCTTGTCTAACCATTTGATCGCAGTGTTTTTTGCAAGAATGGTAATACCGCGTTCAGACTCAAGCGCATTCGAATCCATAACACGCTCAATCTCACCCGCGCGGTCACCGAGTGCACCTGATTGTTGTAAAAGTTTGTCGACAAGAGTCGTTTTACCATGGTCGACGTGCGCGATGATGGCAATATTACGGAGAGTTTTAATATCAGACATGTAAATTCGATACGCTTTAAATTTGAGGGCAAATTATACAGAAAAATCTTAACTTTTAGTAGTGACAGTTTATTGACAGTTACAAGTTTTTTTCACAACAGCAGGCTTTTTATTTTGTAATAGTGTGTAAAGCGATTAGAATAGCGCCATCTTGCCACTTCCAATTGCTGTGCCATGTCCAATTCTAACCCCTCTCCCAATCAGAAACAGGCTCAAATCGATCTTGTTTATGGTCTAGATGATCGCCCAAAACCACTCATCGCTTTTTTTGCGGCTTTGCAACATTTACTTGCGATTATTGTTCCAATTGTAACACCCGGTTTACTGATTTGTTTAGCTTTAGGTGTTTCTCCTCAAGATACCAATATGATTCTTTCCATGTCATTGGTGATTTCTGGAGTGGCAACATTCTTACAATGTAAAAAAATTGGACCATTTGGTGCAGGGCTACTGATTGTTCAAGGTACAAGTTTTAACTTTATTGGTCCAATGATTGGGATTGGTTCTGCCATGGTTGCTGCCGGCACACCAGTAGAAGCAGTTATGGCATCTATTTTTGGTGTGGTCATTGCAGGCTCATTTATTGAAATGGGTGTTTCTCGTATTTTACCTTGGGTAAAAAAGTTGATCACACCATTGGTTACAGGAATTGTGGTGCTGTTAATTGGTTTAACCTTAATTAAAGAAGGCTTAATCAGCATGGGCGGTGGCTACCAAGCCATGGAAAGTCATACGTTTGCCAGTGCCGACAATCTCATTATGTCATGTACAGTGTTGGCAATTATCGTTCTTCTCAATCGCTTCAAAGTAGTTTGGGTGAAAAGTTCTGCAATTCTCATTGCTTTAGTGATCGGCTATATTCTTGCGGGCTTTATGGGCTATTTGGATTTTTCTGGTTTAAAAGATGCCCCATTGATTCAAATTCCGACACCAATGCATTTTGGAATTAGCTTCTCATGGAGCTTATTTATTCCTATGGCGTTTATTTATCTTGTCACGTCATTAGAAGCAATTGGCGATGTCACCGCAACCTCTAAAATTTCAAATCAGCCTGTAGATGGCCCAGTGTGGATGGAACGAATTAAAGGTGGTGTATTGGTCAATGGTGCCAACTCTTTCCTTGCAGGGATCTTCAACACATTCCCAAGTTCTGTCTTTGCACAAAATAATGGTGTAATTCAGTTGACGGGTGTTGCAAGTCGTTTTGTTGGGATTTGGATTGCAATCCTGCTTATCATTCTGGGGTTATTCCCTGCTGTGGCTGGTATCATTCAGGCGGTACCGCAAGCGGTACTGGGCGGTGCGGTTATGGTAATGTTTGGTGCAGTTGCTGCTTCAGGCATTAACATTTTATCGGGAATTCAACTAGACCGTCGTGCACTACTAATTATTGCTATCTCTTTGGGTCTCGGCCTAGGGGTTGCGCAAGTTCCTCAAATTTTGGAACATTTGCCAGAATTACCGCGTAATATTTTTAGTTCTGGTGTCGCAACTGGCGGACTCGCTGCATTAATTTTGAATTTAGTTTTACCCGAAACTAAAAAATAATAAATCTATTCTTTATAATGCCCAGCTTAGACTGGGCATTGCGCTAATTTTTATTGATGGATGGTGAATATGGAGCCAAAAAGCGAAGTTGTCATTCGACAGCATGACTACCTTTCTGGACGCGTGCTATTTGTAAATGCAGCAACGGATGATCTACTTTCAAATTTAGCTCATAACATCGAAGCAAGCATTTGGACTTGGAATTACAATGAGTTTCAATATTTTCAGAATCAGCAGGCAAAGGTACATTTTGGTACTGACCTGCCAGAAGCTGAATTTGATCAGGCTGTTGTTTTTGTTCCAAAATCAAAAGAGCTACTCAATTATATCTTGCACAATTTAGTCAGTCGTTTAGCCGTTGGCGCTTCGATTTTCTTGGTTGGAGAGAAAAAAGGTGGGGTAGAACGTGCTGCAAAACAACTCCAGCCTTATGGTCAAGCCATCAAGCTTGATAGCGCACGTCATTGTCAAATGTGGCAACTCACCACAGATAAAACTGTAACTGCAAAGCCATTAGCAGAATGGGCGCAAGTCTATAATGTTCCAACACCTGCTGGAGAACTTAGCATTTGTGCACTCCCTGGTGTGTTTAGCCAAAATCGTCTCGATATTGGAACTGGGGTTCTTTTACCTTATCTCAAGCAGGTCACTTCTGGAAAAATTGCAGACTTTGGCTGTGGTGCTGGCGTCATCAGTGCTTATCTCAGTAAACTTAATCCGAAAAATCGCATTTTTGCTTTAGATGTCGATGCTTTTGCTTTAGCATCAACACGAATGACCTTTGAAAAAAATAATTTACCTTTAGAACAACTTGAAATAAAAGCAGTCACAGGGATTGAGGATGCACCATTGTTCTTACATGCGATTGTGAGTAATCCTCCATTTCACCAAGGTATTCAAACAGATTACAATGCCAGTGAAACGTTATGTAAAACTGCTAGACGACATTTAAAATCAGGTGGTGAATTATGGATTGTGGCAAACCGCTTCCTAAATTACCCATTACTCATTGAGCAGAGTTTTAGTCAATGTACGACTAAAGCAGATCAACAAGGCTTTAAAGTGCTGTTCGCCAACACTCAAAAAAGTAGTAAGGAATAACGATGAGCGAAACAGATCATCCCCAACAACTCCAGCGGAAGCTAGGAGCACGACATTTAAACATGATCGCCATTGGCGGTTCTATTGGTACAGGGTTATTCCTTGCTTCTGGTCAAACGATTGCCACAGCTGGTCCTGGTGGTGCATTACTTGCTTATGTTCTGATTGGTATCATGATTTATTTCTTGATGACCAGTTTAGGTGAACTTGCAACCCATAATCCAACATCAGGTGCATTCTTTACCTATGGTAATAAATATGTAGAAGAAGGTTTTGGTTTCGCACTGGGCTGGAACTACTGGTATAACTGGGCCATTACTGTTGCATTTGAATTGGTTGCCGTTCAATTCATCATGAAATTTTGGTTTCCCGATATCCCTGGATTTTGGTGGAGTGCGCTATTCCTTGCGATTATCTTCTTTATCAATGCATTAACTGTAAAAGGTTTTGGTGAAAGTGAATTTTTATTTTCACTGGTTAAAGTGATTGCCATCATCTTCTTTATTGTCATTGGCTTATTCATGATTGGTAAAATCATGTTAGATCCAACAGATTCAATTAGCAAAAATTGGACTGTTGGTGAAGCGCCATTTGTCGGTGGTTTTCAAGCCTTAGTCGGTGTGGCAATGATCGCTGGATTCTCTTTCCAAGGAACAGAGATGGTAGGCGTTGCAGCGGGTGAATCTAAAGATCCGAAAAAAACCATCCCTATCGCCATTAAACAAATCTTTTGGCGTATTCTTTTATTTTATATCTTGTGTATCTTTATTATTGGTACATTGGTTGCGTATACAGATCCAAACCTTGCACTTGCTGCGGAAGGTGATGGAAACATTACCCTGTCACCATTTACCCTGTTATATGAAAAAGCAGGTTTAGCATTTGCAGCGGGCTTAATGAATGCCGTGATTTTGACTGCAATTATGTCTGCTGGTAACTCAGGTATGTATTCATCAACACGTATGTTGTTCGATATGGCACGTGAAGGTAAAGCACCACGAGTTTTCTCTAAACTCGATCTTCGCGGTGTACCCATGAATGCACTGTATGCAACCACTGCAATTGCAGCACTGTGCTTCTTAACCACCTTTATTGGTGAAAGTGTCGTGTTTACATGGTTGTTAAACATGTCAGGTATGTGCGGATTTATTGTCTGGTTAGGTATCGCAATCTCACATTATCGCTTCCGTAAAGGCTATTTAGCACAAGGTTATAAACTTGAAGATTTAGCTTATCGTGCAAAATTCTTTCCTTTTGGTCCGTGGTTTGCATTTGTTCTTTGTGCCATTATTATTCTTGGTCAAAATGCAGAAGCTGTGCTTGATGGAAAATGGATGAGTGTATTGTCTACTTATATTAGTATTCCCTTGTTCCTTGTTATTTGGCTTGGTTATAAATGGAAACACAAATCCAAATTGATTGCTTATGATCAAATGGATGTACAACCGATTCAAGTCGAAAAAGAGTAAATCATTTGATATGAATAAAGCAGCTTTTTAGCTGCTTTATTATTTTTACATAAGTAATTCCACCTGAATTAAAAATTAATTTACTATGTTTTATTGACAAAGTTTTTTTTATTTATAGAATGATGCCCATTGGATAGTGTTCAATCAGAATTTTCACCCTTGATTTTAAATCAAAAAATATAGGAGTACGACATGCATCAATTTGAGAAAACTTTAAAGTAAGATTAAGCAGTCGTCTACTCACGGGCACTGAATTAATCAAAGTGTCCGAATGTCAGTCAAACCTAGCATTCGCTAGGTTTTTTTATTGTCTTTAAAATCTGAATAGATCATTGCTTTGACAATAGAATTTTAACCACCTTCGGACAATAAAAAATTTGCTTCGAGAAAAAAAATGAGCATACAAATGATTTTAAACGCCAAAGCAGAATATGGCGTTCCTGTAAAAATTTATACAAAAGATGTGGATGAAGAAAGCTTAACGCAACTGCGAAAAATGGCACAATTACAATTTATTCATTCGCATATCGCAGTCATGCCAGATGTACATTTAGGTAAAGGTGCAACAGTGGGAAGTGTTATTCCAACCAAGAATGCCATCATTCCTGCTGCGGTTGGCGTGGATATCGGTTGCGGTATGAATGCATTAAGACTTATTCTAAAAGCATCTCAGTTACCCGATAATTTAAGTACTTTACGCAATGCTATTGAAAGAAAAGTACCTGTCGGCTTTGAAATGCACAAACAAATCAAAGCCAAGGCTTCTACACTTTCACCCTTAGATAAAAAGCTCCAGCGAATTACAGATAAACACCCTGCTTTAAAACGTATGTTGCGCAGTTTTGATGTTACATGGCAAAAGCAACTCGGTACCCTAGGTGGTGGTAATCACTTTATTGAATTGTGTTTTGATGAAAATGAAGATATCTGGATCATGCTACATTCAGGTAGTCGTGGCTTAGGGAATGTGATTGGTACTTACTTTATCGAACGTGCCAAGAAAGAAGCGCAGCATCGTTTTGGTCACGTGCCTGATAAAGACTTGAGCTACTTTGCAGAAGGATCAACGAATTTCGATGATTATGTGGAAGCTGTAGAATGGGCACAAGAATATGCTTTTGAAAACCGACGTGAGATGATGCGTTTAATTTTAGAAGCGATCCGCCCTTTATTACCAAGTTTTCAAATGACCAAAGAAGCGATTAATTGTCATCATAATTATGTACAGAAAGAACTTCACTTTGGTGAAGATGTCTTTGTTACACGTAAAGGTGCAATTCGTGCAGGGCTCGATGAATATGGGATTATCCCCGGTTCAATGGGCGCGCAATCTTTTATTGTTAAAGGCAAAGGTAATCCAGATTCGTTTTGTTCATGCTCACATGGCGCAGGACGTAAAATGAGTCGCTCTAAAGCCAAGCATTTGTTTAATCAGCAAGATTTAATTGCACAAACAGCAGGCATTGAGTGCCGTAAAGATAAAGGTGTGGTTGATGAGATTCCAAGTGCCTACAAGGATATTCATCAAGTTATGGCCAATCAAAATGATTTGATTGATGTGGTCCATACACTAAAACAAGTATTGTGTATTAAAGGCTAAAGCCGAAATAGCCCTCAATTTTTATCACAAATCTCAGTAAATTTCGATTTACTGAGATTCACATTTTTAATTGGATTAACAATAACGTACAGGTGGAATATCGGGATAAATCACAATCACTTGCTGACAGATTCCCTCAGCTAGCCGTTGTTGCTCAAAGACCGCTTTCGGCATGGCTTCAAAATTATCATAGAAACAAATTTCCTGATCATTTATCGAATAAACCAACGAATGATTTCCAATGCCTTCTAAAGTGTCATAAAAAACAATGATATTGCACCCTTGTTCAGTATAGTCTTGAATTTCTTCATAGCTTAGCGCTGGACTGATCTGCAACTCTAACCTTTTCGCGTCTTGATAACGGACTATTTCTTTTTCATGAATATTTGAGTCTTCATCTGTATAAAAAGCGAGATCAAAACCTAATTTTTTCAACCCAACAGCTAAGCCAATCGTAAAAGTACCATCTTCTGCATCGTGATGACAAAGTTTAACCAGCTGTTGAGTATCTAACTGAATTGAGTAATTTTGCAATAACATCCAAACAGCAAAAATACCGCAATTTGATTCTAGGTCTAATAAGGCTTTAGGCAGTTGTACACTCATTCAATTTTCAAACTTGTAGAAATCACAATCAACAATTATAACGTTATAAGATTGAATTATGATGCTTTATCAAAATTACTTAATTTTTAAAGTCACTGTTACCCGTCTATTTTTTACTCGACCTTCTGCCGTTTTATTATCAGCAATTGGCTTTATTGGTCCTAAACCAAGTGTAATCAATTGCTCTGGATTCACTTGATATTCATTTAATAGAAAATCTTTCACAATATTTGCGCGTGTTAACGATACTTTATTATTTGTAGCCAAAGAGCCTGTACTGTCTGTATGACCTTCAATGTAGAGAACAAAATTTTTATTGTCTTTCAATAATTTTGAAGCAACAGACAAAGCGGGTTTATACTCAGCTTCAATATCTATCGATTTCGGTTGAAAATATATAGACAGCCCATTTTTCAATGACTTCACTTCATTTGGATATTGTTTTTGGATTGAGACACGATTTGGATTTATTGATGTCGACGTACAGGCATTTAATGCCATGAGTACCAGTCCTAAAATGATATATTTCATCGTTAACCTGTAATTATTAATTTCTGATTCAGTTTTATTTAAATATTCTATAATTATAAGGACTTTAAATAAAAAAGCGACTCAATTGAGTCGCTTTTTTATTCACTAAATAAAGGATTATTTAGTTACAGTACGGCTACCAGTGATTGTCGCGAATACACGACGGTTCATAGCACGACCTTCTTTAGTTTTGTTGTCAGCAATCGGTTGATCCCAAGCGAAACCTTGAGTAGACAAACGAGATGCATCAATGTTGTACTCGCTTACAAGCGCTGATTTAACAGAGTTAGCACGAGCTAAAGATAAACGTTCGTTTAACTTACGTGGACCAGTGTTATCTGTATGACCTTCAATACGAGCAGTCGCATTCGGGAATGTAGTTAACGCATCAGCAACTTTAGCAACTTCTGGCTTGTATTGATCTTTGATGTTTGATTTGTTTGTATCAAAGAACACACGAAGTTCCATGTTCAAATCTTCAGTAAGAACTTGTGGAGCTGGTTCAACTGGAGTTGGAGCAACTGGAACCACTGGAGCAACTTCTACTACAGGAGCAGCAGGCTTCAAGTGACCACCAAGAACTACGTTAAGACCTGCAAGAGCAGTATAGTTCCAGAATTTTTCGTCAAAGTTATAAGTACCACGAGCTTCAGTACGAAGAGATAAAGCATCGTTTAAGCGCCAGAAAGCACCAACACCAGCATTACCTAAAGTACCTTCTTCGTTGTTATGGTAAGACATGTCATCAAGTTTATACTTGTAATGACCAGCACCTAACAATACATACGGTTTGATTTTGCTGTCATAGTTTTTAGTGATCAAATCAGAAGTAGCATAAAAGTTACCGTTGATTTGAGTTTGCTTGTATTCAGAACCAGCTACGCCAGTACCGTCAAGGTCACCTTTAACTTGGTTATATTCAGCTTCAAAACCTAACCATGGAGTAAGTTCTACACCAAGTGCAGCACCAACGAATAAATCGTCTTGTAATTCAGGGCCGTTAGTTAACTCGCCTTTATCACCACCATTGTTGTGTTGAGAGTCTTGGAAAGTGTAACCAAGTAGTAAAGGTGTAACAGTTACACCAGCATTAGCAGCAGCGAATGGAGCAGCAACAAGCATAGCAAGTGCGATACGACTCAATTTCATGGATATCCTCCAGAGATAACAATTGTTGTTCAAGCTTAGCCTAAAATTTATTGGCTATCCTGAGATAAATTTTAATACCCCAGTATTATTTTTAAGCTACTCACGTTGAATCATACAAACACTTGAGGCTTTTTCCAAGTGCTTGATAACTTTAATCAAGTAAATTATTGACAAAATTACTTACAATTTCCGTTGTAATTCGGTAACATTTTACTCAATTTTTTTGCGTGGATCGCTTATCTTTTTGCTACATGCATTTTAGCAGTAAAAGAAACCGATAGTAATAAATATTTTACTACGTTAACATTTCAATTAAATTTAATAGAAAAATCATTATTTTTCAAATAAAAAACAAGACTTAACAGAAGACCTAATGATGTATTTTTATTGTAAAGAGCAAGGTCTTACCTTATTCGAACTAATTACCATAATCTGTATTATTGCAATTATCAGCTTAATCTGCTTACCGCATTATCATAATTGGATGCAGAAACAAGAGATTAGGGCTGTTTCAGCACAAATACAGCAACATGTTTCTTATGCAAGAAGTCAAGCTTTGGTCCGACATACAACTGTGGTCATTTGTTCATCTGAAGATTTAATTCAATGTGAAAAAGACAAATGGAATAAAGGATTACTTATTTTTACAGATAAAAATAAAAATAAACAGATTGATGCTGGAGACCACATACTCCTAAAAACTGAAAATAAAATTAAATATGGCACACTGAGCTGGATTGGAAGTGCAAGCAGTAGAGATGCGTTAACTTTACAAGGTGATACTGGCCTACCCAGAGGTTCACCTGGAAGTTTCTATTATTGCAGTCAATATGATGTCGAAAATAATAAACGATACAAAATCGGACGAATGGGAGCTATAAATTTTGGACCACGACCCGAATGTTAAAAACTGTTCTCTACGGTCAGCATATATTCAATACCTAGACTTTATTCTTACACTATTTTTTATATACTGCTTAGGTTTTGGATATATTCACAGAATAATCATTTGGAGATAGAACAATGACTGACATCGTAATTGTTAATGGTGCCCGTACAGCTATGGGTGGTTTTCAAGGAAGTCTGACCAGTTTGACTGCACCTGACTTAGGTGCTGCGACAATTAAAGAAGCCATTGCCCGTGCTGGATTACAACCAAACGATGTACAAGAAGTCATTATGGGGTGTGTCTTACCTGCTGGTTTAAAACAAGGTCCTGCACGTCAAGCGATGCGCAAAGCTGGCTTACCTGATACAACGGGTGCTGTAACCATTAACAAACTGTGTGGTTCAGGGATGAAAGCAGTCATGCAAGCTGCGGATTCGATCAAAGCAGGTTCGGCAGACGTCATTGTTGCTGGCGGAATGGAATCTATGACCAATGCACCGTATCTTCTTCCTAAAGCCCGCAGCGGATATCGCATGGGACATGGTGAAGTAAAAGACCATATGTTCTTTGATGGTTTAGAAGATGCTGAAACGGGTCGCCTAATGGGTTCATTTGCACAAGATATGGCAAATACAAAAGGCTATACACGTCAACAAATGGATGATTTTGCGATTCGTTCTTTACAGCGTGCACAAAAAGCTATTACTGAAGGTTGGTTTAAAGATGAAATCGTTTCTGTGACGGTTTCAAGCCGTAAAGGCGATGTTGTTATTGATCAAGATGAACAACCATTTAATGCCAATATCGAAAAAATTCCTACCTTACGTCCTGCATTTGCCAAAGATGGAACTATCACGGCTGCGAATGCCAGCTCAATTTCAGATGGCGCATCTGCACTTGTATTAACTTCTGCGGATCATGCTGCTGCAAAAGGGCTCCAACCATTAGCAAAAATTGTTGCATATGCTTCAAACTCACAGCATCCATCTGAGTTTACCATTGCTCCTGTAGGTGCAATCCAAAAGGTCCTGAATAAAACCGGTTGGGATGTTCAAGATGTTGATTTATGGGAAATCAATGAAGCATTTGCGATGGTCACTATGTGCCCAATCGATGAATTTAAACTGGACGCTGAAAAAGTCAACATTCACGGTGGTGCATGTGCCCTAGGTCATCCTGTTGGTTCTACAGGTTCGCGCATTATTTTGACCTTAATTCATGCTTTAAAACGTACTGGCGGTAAAAAAGGGATTGCGGCCCTTTGTATTGGTGGTGGTGAAGCGACTGCTCTAGCAATTGAAATTCTTTAAGTATCTCAATACTTAAACTTAAAAAGAGGCATTTACTATTTAGTAAATGCCTCTTTTATTTTGCTTTCAACTGAACAACCTAAATTATCACCCAATCCATAATTAATGATTTAAATTTTTCTGATCAGGAATCGGGGCAATATAAGCAATAATCAGCATCACAAAACCCGCCCCCAAGAAAGAAACCACTCGAGTTAATGTTCCAATATGTGATAAATCAAAAAGCACCAATTTTAAGGTGACAATCACCAAAATACTCCCCCCTAAAATCCATAAAGGACGTAAAAACTTACGACTGGCAAAGCTCATTGCGATAAAAGCTAAGCTCACCCAAAGCAAGGTTAAGCTCAGTTGTGTAGTGGCATCTTGCCATAGACTAAGTTGATTATAAGGAGTAGCAAAATACACATGTAAAGCTCTTAAAATGATATAGCTACTCAGCCACAACAAACTTAGAACACACAGAACAGCAAGTATCCCATGGTCTATTCCCTGCTTTATACCTTGCTTAAATTGAAGATACAGCATCCAGAAAAAACCAATTAACATGGCGATACTAACCAAATCAAATGGATTTAAGATTGGTAATAAATATCCTTGAAATGCTTGCTGTGAAAATAGCTGAGAACAAATCATCCAAATCAGCATCAGTAATAAACTACTTCGCGTCTGCCAGAACATCGTCCATTCTGATTTTTTCTGAAAGAAACACCATCCACAAAACACTAAAGGTAAAATGACTACGCTGATATAAGGCATCGTTGCAATCAAGCTAAGACTGCTTAGACTTAAACTAACTAAAACACCTAAACTCAGCCATTCACTTTCAAACTGTATCCCTTTTGCAGGTCTTAACCAGACTGTCGCTAGCACTAAACCTGAAACTGAGATACCCCATCGTTCAATATCACTGGTCCATAACAACATGCCATTTTTACTAATATCCAATAATAAAATGAGTGTGAATACATAGACGGGAATTACCCCAATCCATTTTGGAATCAACCATGTTGATCTGGCCTTTAGCCACAACATCAATTCATTCATCAACAGATAAGCGACAACCACAATCAATACAGTGTATATATATCGATTTTCTCCCTCTAGGTGATCAAGCAATAATGCAAGAATCATCGTGGTTGCAGAAATCATCAGCAGGCTTAAAAACAAGGTCGTTACTGAACTGATCTGTTTGCGAAAATCATCACGACTATTTGCCAATAACACCACAGCGATATAGCTTAAACTTAAGCACCAATACATCGTGGTTGGAAAATCAGGCAATTCAAATAAGTAATAAAGGCTTGAACAACCTGCAACAATCAACAAGGCTATCGCCATATAACGACTGATCACTGATTGTCGATATAAAGCAAAGCCAAAAATACATAAGCCTTCAACAGCCCAACCCACCACGCTCCACTGACCATGCAGAAGAATCGGTGGAATTAAAGCAATAAAGATCAATGCCAAACTAAAATAACTTTGAGAAATCAGTTGAATAGATTGATTACGTTTAGAAAGTTGGTAAATTCCTGCAAACACCACAGCAAAACCAAGGCTAAATCCAGCAAGGATAAGCTCTTGGTGAAAATACATTAAATATATAAATAAATAGCCAATTATCGGTGCCCCAAAAATCAACGCAACATCTAAACTGGGTTTAAGTTTAAATTGCTCCAGGTCCTGTTTGGCGATCAATTGACTGAATCGAAAACCAAGCCAAATGAATACGGAGAGATGTGCAAAAATGAGTATTGTGAGTAACTGTTTTTCTTGAATATATCCATAATAGAAAGCGTAACCACCACCAATGATGACTGTCACTAAAAATCCGATCTGATTTAAATATTTCCAAGGTCTTAAGGTACTAAGTACAGCAATTGCAATGTTAATCACTAAATAATAAGCCATCAGTTCCGCCACCGTTGCATTTCGCACAGGCAACGTAAATGGCGCAATATATGCGATAAGGACTGCCATCAATGCCAATTCCACGCTTTGCTGCTTTAAGCTTAAACTCAGTGTCAATGCCATAATTACAGCAAAACATAAACTTGCCAGATAAAGACTCGGAAGCAACTGATTGTAATAGGCAAAGAATAAGGTTAAAAATAATCCAGCAAGCCCCAACCCCTCTATTGCTAAGGCAAAACTACGATTTTTATTTTGTAGCAACACTCCCAATGTGGTGATTGCTCCACTGGACAAAGCAACGATTGAAAGTTTGACTGCTAAACTTAATTGCCAATGCTCTGTCGCAAAACGTAGCAATAACACAATGCCAATCACCAAAACCAAGATCGCAACTTTTAAAACAGGATTTCCTTGAAAAATCCATTGGCGAATTTGTCCCATTAAGTTCAGGGAAGAGTCTTTATTCATCGCTATACTTTGTTTAATCGATAGCGGATGGTTTAAATCTGGGGATGTATGTTCTGAAAAGTTCAAATGTTGAATTTGTAATTGTACTTGAGTTAAATAACGCTCTAAACGGCGTAACCAGCGTAAGAAAAAGAAAATCCAAGCTGTGAGACCTAAACCAACCATCCAGCTCAAATGCAGTGTTAGCCCTACAACAGCAACAATCGAAGAAATATACAAAGGCACTTTTGAAGTGCTTTGTAATGGAAATAATGTCTGCTGTGCAATCTCTTGCAATGGATCTTGAATCGCATCAACATACTGCATCACACTCATGACAAATGCTAAACCACTGATGTATGTCAATATTCGTGCATCCAAAAACCATGCACTGACTGCAATAATGATCAACATCATTAACCAAATGATACGAATTTCACTCTGCCCTTTGAGCATATTTCATCTTTCTCGATCCTGAGTAACTCGATAATACAACAGCCTTGCTTGATGATTATGTGAATTCATCAGATATTCAGTAACACAAGGATGACTGTTGCATCTTCGCAAGCGTAAAAAATCACGTACAATAAAGCGGTTATTTGAATTAGGAAAATATCAATGCCACCATTTGTATTGGTCGATGGGTCATACTTTTTATTTCGTGCTTTTCATGCACTCCCACCTTTAACCACATCAACTGGATTACAGACCAATGCGATTCGTGGGGCAATTTCTGCAATTCAAAAACTGATGCGTCGTGTGCAACCAACACATATGGCGGTTATTTTTGACACACCTGAACCCACCTTTCGTCATGTGCTGTCACCGATATATAAAGGTGACCGTCCAAGCATGCCAGAAGAATTGTCACAACAAATTCCTTATTTGCATGCCTTGATCCGTGCTTTAGGTATTCCATTACATACGCTTCCTGGTGCTGAAGCTGATGACATTATTGGAACCTTGGCAAAACGTGCTGAAAAAGCTGGTCATCAAGTTTTGATTTCTACGGGTGATAAAGACATGGCCCAGTTGGTCACTGATAAGGTTACCCTTGAAGACAGTTTTAAAGACAAACCGATGGATGTCGATGGTGTAATCGAAAAATTTGGCGTCCGCCCAGATCAAATTATTGATTATTTAACCTTAATGGGTGATGCCTCTGATGGTATTCGTGGCGTACCGGGTGTAGGTGCAAAAACTGCCGCTAAACTGTTAAATGAGTATGGTACGATTGCTGGTATTTTGGAAAATGTTGATAATATCAAAGGTAAAGTTGGACAAAGTTTAAAAGACAATGTTGAAGGAATTACGCTTGATCATCAACTAGCAAGTATTGTTATCGATCTCGATTTAAGTTTGACCTATGATGATTTAAAGCTGTGTGAACCTGATGTTGAAGCATTGCGTAGTTTGTATACTGAACTTGAATTCCGTAATCAATTACAATCGCTTGATCATCCCAATAATCCAAATAGCCCCGCCTATAAACAAACAACTCAAAGTATTAGTAAAACCGAACAACCTGTTGAAAGTGAAATTACAGATCAAGCCACAAGTTCAAGTGTTGATGACCGTCTTGGTGAAGCCACTTATCATACTATTTTAAGTCAAGAAGCATGGGATAAGCTCTTCCAACGCTTAAGCACAGAAAAACGTTTTGCAATTGACACTGAAACCACAAGCTTAGATTATCGTATTGCTGAAATGGTTGGTTTTTCAGTAGCTTTTGATGCCAATGATGCTTATTACATCCCCTTAGCACATGATTATGAAGGTGCTCCTGAGCAACTCAATCGCGATGCGATTATTCAGCAAATCAAACCGATTCTTGAAGATCCAAGTATTGAAAAAATTGGACATCATTTAAAATATGATGCGCATATTTTTGAAAATCACGGTATTCATTTACAAGGTTGGTATTTTGACACCATGCTGGCCTCTTATGTATTGAATGCAGTGACAACACGCCATGGTATGGATGATGTTGCGCGCGTTTATCTGAGCCATTTGACCACAACTTTTGAACAAGTTGCAGGTAAAGGTGCAAAACAAAAGACCTTTAATCAAATCGAGATTGAAACCGCTGGACATTATGCAGCAGAAGATGCACATGTCACATACCGCCTATATGAAGTTCTGGAACGTAAGCTGAAAGAAATTCCTGAACTGATCAATATTTTACATCACATTGAAATGCCTGTAGCCAGTGTTTTGGCAACCATGGAAGAAAATGGGATAGAACTTGATCTAAGCTTCTTGGATCAGCTCAGTGTAGACTTTGCCAATACCATTCAAAATCTTGAAAATCAAATTATCGAAATTGCAGGCGAATCTTTTAATGTCGGTTCACCCAAACAAGTCGGTGAAGTTTTATTTGAAAAATTAGGCTTAAAAGGTGGCAAAAAAACGGCAACGGGACAATACAGTACCTCTGAAGCAGTTTTAGAAAAAATCGATCATCCAATTACTGAACTAATCATTGAGTATCGTGGTTTAACTAAGCTTAGAAGTACCTATACCGAAGCCTTAGTGAAACAAGCCAATCCCGATACCCACCGCGTCCATACCAGTTACCATCAAGCATTAACAGCAACAGGACGCTTGTCATCAACCGATCCAAACCTACAGAACATTCCGATACGTGAGGAAATTGGTCGTCAGATTCGTAAAGCCTTTATCGCACCTCAAGGTCGTGTACTTTTGGCAGCCGATTATTCACAAATTGAATTACGTTTAATGGCGCATTTCTCACAAGATGATGCTTTAGTTGATGCTTTTCAAAATGGGCAAGATGTACACCGTCGTACAGCATCTGAGGTCTTGGGTGTCGCGCTAGAAAATGTGACCTCTGATCAACGCCGCCAAGCGAAAGCTGTTAACTTTGGTTTATTGTACGGTATGTCTGAGTTTGGTTTGATTCGTCAACTGGGCTTTACTCGTGAAGAATCGCAAAACTATATTAAGCAATACTTCCACCGTTATCCGGGTATCTATGAGTATATGCAACGTACCCGCCAAGTCGCACTGGAACAAGGTTTTGTAGAAACCATTACAGGTCGTCGCTTATATACACCAGATATTGATGCTCGAAATATGATGGTGCGTAAAGGTGCGGAACGTGCTGCGATTAATGCCCCACTCCAAGGCTCTGCTGCTGAAATTATTAAAATGGCGATGATTGAAGTCAATAAAATCTTACCTCAAAATCAGGCGAAACTTTTACTTCAAGTACACGATGAATTGGTGTTTGAAGTTGATGAGGCTATTGCAGATAAATTGGCTGCACAGATTAAAGATGTGATGCAAAAGGTCGTTACCTTATCGGTACCTTTAGTTGTTGAAGTCGGTCAAGGCAAGAATTGGGGTGAAGCACATTAAGCCTTTAGACTATTCCCTAACTTTCTAGAAAAAGTTAGGGAGAGATCATCTTTTGTTGAAAACATACTCAATATTATATTTTTAATACTCACAAAAAAAGGACTCTATTGAGTCCTTTTGCTATTTAAACTGGTAAGTTAAAGGCCTGTTAACAACGCAATCGCAGCATAATCCATAACTTTTTCAGCAATGATCAATGCCAAAATCGCTAGAATTGGAGAAAGATCAATCATTCCCATATTTGGCATGATACGGCGGAACGGCGCCAATAATGGCTCGGCAAGCTCTTGAATCACTTCAATATAAGGTGATCTCGACTGGGTAAACATCACCACCCAACTAAGAATAATGGTCGCAAAAATTAAATAGCGACAAAAACGAATCAGGTCTTGGATCATGGTTACAAAAGTTAGAATGATCAAATGTACAGGACTATTAGGTATTGCACCTTGCAAGTACATCATTCCAAAAATCTTAAGCAGATATAACACCACCAGCAAAACTAATGCAGCTGTATTTACTCGCCCTTTGGCTAAAGGCGGAAAAATTCGACCAAACATATCCACAATTTTTGTCGCTTTGACTGTCGACATCACCACTGGATTGTATGGACTCACCATGGCCAATTGCATTAAAAAACGAAAGAATACGAGCAAAATCGCTACGTTAATAATAATGCCAAAAATTTGCGCAGAATTTGCACCCATACTGGAACGTTCCTAAAAATCAATAATTATTTAATGCTGTCACTTAATTCTTGAGCCAGTTCCTGACTACGCTTCTGCGCAGCAGCTAAAGCTGTCTGAATATTTTGAGAAATTTGAGCACGATCAAATACTTCTAAAGCAGCTTGTGTAGTACCGTTTGGAGAAGTCACATTTTTACGCAATTCCGATGGCGCATTTGAGCTGGTAATTGCCATTTGTGCTGCACCAAGTGCTGTCTGTAAAGTTAAAGCGGTCGCAACCTTTTCATCTAAACCCATATTTTTTCCAGCGCGAATCATGCTTTCCATCATATAGAAGAAATATGCAGGGCCTGAACCAGAAACAGCAGTCACAGCATCAATTTGCGCTTCAGAAGTCACCCAGATCGTTAAACCTGTCGAAGCAAGTACTTGTGTTGCCAATTCGCGGTCTTTAACACTGACCTCTTCTTGAGCAAAAATACCATGTGCACCAGTTTGAACCAAAGCAGGTGTATTCGGCATAACACGAACAATACGCTCACTACCCGTTAAGTCTGAAATTGTTTGAATTTCAGCACCTGCAACAATTGAGATCAATAATTTATCTTCGAGTAAACCTTTTAATGGTTTAAGCACTCCACCCAAAACTTGAGGTTTTACAGCAAAAACAACGATATCGGCGTTTTTAATTGCTGCGATATTATCGTCAGTCACATGCACATCTTTTTCTTGTAGCAATTGTCGAATATTTTCAAAGGGGTCAGAAACTGTAATACGTGTTGCAGGTAATCCACGACTCAACAAGCCACCGATTAGGGCTTGTGCCATATTCCCACCACCAATAAAAGTAATATTACAATTTAACGCTGCACTCATGAATCACGCTCGACCTTAGTTTTTTAACTCAGAGATTAAATTTGGTTGCCATCCACCCACTTCACAATATTCAGATTGCGCCAACCAAAAACCATTTGGTGTAAACACACCAAGCATAACATTATCTACACTTAATATTTGAATTGTATGACGCATCCACGGAAAAATATGTGCTTCTTGAATAGCTTTTTTCAAAGGCCAAGCACCTACTCTGCCATAAAGATGAATTTTTTCACCACCTAAACGCGGCTTTAATGTTAGCTTATGATTGAACAGTGCAAAAGCCAGGCCCATTTTAGAGCTTTCGATCTGAAACACACCAGATGTGAATTGTAGTTGTTGATGAAGCTGAAATTGAACTTCCTGTTCTTGAGGCAATTGTTTAGATTTTGACGCTAAATATTGGTTTTGCTCAATTCGGTAAAGCTGATTTTGATAGCGTAAATAATAAAAATGATTCCAATGTAAAGCGGCTTGCGCATCTGTCTTAGATTCAATTACCTCATCTTGTAGCCTTTGCACCATGTCCAAAGCTGGGCGATATGTCCCTTCACCTTTCATCCACATTGAGAGAAGTTGCCGCTGTCTAGCAGGGGAAAGTGATGCCAATTTGGCTAAATCCAATTGTGTAGGATGACCACAGAACTTTAAATCCTGCTGTACTACCTCATTGAGAATTTCATCAGCATCTTGCATTAAATAGCTAGTACGTGCCAATGCTTGCTGCATTTTAGGATAACGACTTTGCAAAATATGCCAAAGTTCATGTCTACACCATGCACGGTCATAATGTATATCTAAATTAGAAGGATCATCCACATAATCGATTTTCAGTTGCTCAACCCATTGGCAAATCTGCTCACGGGAAGTATCAAGTAAAGGCCGCCAGATCAGCAATTGATCGCGCTGATCGATGGATTGCATTGCTGATAGACCTGTAACCCCCGCACCTGACAACAAGCGTAACATTAACGTTTCGGCCTGATCTTGCTGATGGTGAGCAAGAACCAATACCTCATTTTTATCTATATGCTGAAAATAAGCCTGATAACGCACTTCACGTGCTTGATTCTCAAGATTGCCTTGAGCGACTTGAACTGGCTGAAGAATATAAGGAATATTAAGCGCTGTACATTGTTGAGCAACAAAATCAGCCCACTCATCACTGACTTTTTGCAGTTGATGGTTGACATAAATTGCACGAATTCGCTCAGGAAAAAGCTGTGCCATCAGATGTAGCAATAGCATGGAATCCATACCACCGCTACATCCGATTAAGAAACGGGTATCTTCAGGAAATTGAGAATACTGTTTTAAGAAGCAAGACCTAAATTGTTGCTGCCAAACTTCATTAAACGTTGATAACGTGCTTCGCATCGTTCTTCCGCAGTCATTGGCTGTAATTCATCAAGCGCTTGTTTTAACACATCCTTAAGTTTTTCCATAACCTCAAAAGGATGCAAATGAGCGCCATCACCCTCATCAACCACATATTCAACAATGCCAATTTCTTTCAGTTTATTGGCAGTTAATGCAAGTGCTTCACTGGCTTGTTCAGCTTTATCCGCAGTTTTCCATAGAATCGATGCACAACCCTCAGGAGAAATCACAGAATAGATACTGTGCGAAAGCATAATGACGCGATCAGCAACACCAATCCCCAAAGCACCACCAGAACCGCCTTCACCCAAAACTGTCGCAATCACTGGCACTTTAAGGCTTGAAAGTTGCGCCAAACTTGTTGCAATTGCTTCCGCTTGACCACGCTCTTCAGCACCAATACCAGGGTATGCCCCCATCGTATCGATAAAAGTAAATACAGGAAGGTTAAAGCGTTCCGCCATATCAAGTAAGCGTTGAGACTTTCTGTACCCTTCAGGATTACACATCCCAAAGTTATGCTGTAATTTTTCACGCGTACTACGACCACGGTGTTGACCCACAACCATCACTGGTAGACCGTTAAAACGGGCCAAACCACCCACCATTGCACCATCATCACCATATAGACGATCACCATGCAAGGTATCAAATTCAGTAAAGATTTCGCCTACGTAATCCAAAAATTGCGGACGCTCAGGGTGACGTGCAATTTGAACCGTTTTCCAAGCTTGAGATTGAGCAGCTTTATTTTTCATAAGTCGAGTATTATCCCTAATTCACCGATGGATTACGCATCGGAAGTTTAGGTTTAAGTGATATGAAATGATTGATCATTCCATCATCACAAAACCTTTAAGTTAATCGATAAACTGTTCCGACTGAATATTCAATTCAATGTCCCAATGCTTAAATTGCACTTGCTCATCATGCAAATCTGCAACCAGCAATGGCCATTGTTTGGCATCACCAGAAACGCTGAGTTGCCATTGTTGCTCATTCTCTACCGCCAATTCAATGGCAGGAAGCATCTCATCGCTACGACTATGATTCAGTAAAACAGCAAGACGGAGTAACAAACACAAGTACACAAGCTTGTTGCCGCCCACTTTTAGCACTTCTAATTTGGCATCTACTCGCAATTTACGACGATGATGAGCGACCAAATGTGACAAATGGTTTTGATCAATTTGTGAAAAACCAGGAATGTCTGAATGTTGTAATAAGTAAGCACTGTGTTTTTGATAACCACTATGGCTAATGGCTAAGCCCATCTCATGCAAATAAGCAGCTCGACGCAAAAGATCACTATCATCACTGTTTAAATTTAATGTACTGGCCACGGCATTAAACAAATGTTGTGCTGTTTCTACGACACGCTCAGCTTGTTTTGCATCTGCACCATAGCGCCCCATCATTGCCTGTACACTACGATCCCGAATATCTTCATGTTGGAAACGGCCTAATAAGTCATACATTACACCTTCACGTAATGCCCCATCAGAATATACCAGCTTATCAATATTCAAGACTTCAAAAACAGCATAAAGGATCGCTAAACCCGCAGGTAATACAGCTCGACGGTCTTCTTTTAAGCCTTCAAACTCCATATCTGAAATATTTTTAAATTTCAGCAATTTATCTTTTAACTTTTCTAAACCTTCTCGAGTAAGATTTTCTTGCTCATCACTCCAGCCCATATTGACAGCAATTTGACGACACGCTTTGATGGTTCCACTAGAACCGACCACAGTATCCCAACCCGCAGCTTTATAGGTATTTGCAATCGAAGACAATTCTTTTCGTGCGGCAACCACAGCTTTATCAAAAGCCTTGTTATTAATATCGCCCTCGGCAAAATAGGCTTTAGTAAAAGCAACACAGCCCATTTGTAAAGATTCGGTATGAATCGGCTCAAACTCTTCACCAATAATCAATTCAGTAGATCCACCACCAATATCGATCACCAGACGACGACCACTATTGGCCATAGTATGCGATACACCCAAGTAAATAAGTCGAGCTTCTTCTCGTCCCGCAATAATTTCGATGGGTTTTGGCAGGATCTCAGCTGCTTTTTGAATAAATTCATGCCCATTTTTAGCTTGACGTAGCGCATTTGTCGCTACAATTCTGAGGCGAGTGGGCTGTACTGAACTTAAACGTCCAACAAAACGCGCTAAGCAAGCCAAGCCTCGTTGCTGTGCAGCTTCAGTTAAGTTTTTATTTTCATCTAATCCAGCCGCAAGCTGAACCTTTTCTGACATAGAAGCAACTTTCTTAACTTCACCATGATCCACACGAGCAATTGCCAAATGGAAACTATTTGACCCCATATCAATCGCGGCAAGTAATTCTTCATCAATCAAAAAATCAGACATTATTTATACAAACTCATACTGAATTGTTGCTTAGATTAATTCACATACACGCTTTTTAAAAGCCATTTATTTAGACAATTTGATGAGTCATTATTTTTTCAGCATATATGACAATTATGTGACAGTTTCACTGATTTTCTAAAGATCCGATTGTAAATATCGTGAGCATCAATTGGACAAACTCACAAATTAGAATGAAAATTTAAGCATCCCCCTACATTGTTAAAGATGACTATGTAATACTTATATCCATAGATAGATTCATCTTTAAAATATTTTGGAGCAAAATCCATGTCTGGCAATATCGTAAATACCACTGATGACAACTTTGATGCAGATGTACTTCAATCTGATATCCCTGTAATCGTAGATTTCTGGGCTGGCTGGTGTGCACCGTGTAAAGCGATTGCACCCGTTCTTGAAGTACTTTCAACTGAATTTGAAGGTAAAGTTAAAATCGTTAAAGTTGATGTGACTGCATGTGAAGCAACTGCGGTCAACTATAACATTCGTAACATTCCAGCGTTATTGATGTTCAAAAATGGTGAAGTTGTTGCTCAACAGATTGGTGCAGTGCCAAAATCTAAATTAACTGCATTCATTGAAGAAAATATTTAATTTGCTGAATTTATACATTATTTGTATAAATCTAGGAAAATGAGAAATACGCTTGATTTTCTAGCGTATTTTTTTTCGACTATAATTTGACAAACTTGTTGATCTAACTTATATTCCATGCTCAAGGAACATTAGGATTCTCTTCCTGTTTCTTAAAGGACAACACATAAGATCGCCGTTCGGCAACAGAAATTGTTTTACATATTTCTCCTCGAAAGAACTACATAGATTCTGAGTTTGTTTTTGTGTCTATACAACTTCAACTCACCTATTACACTGCTGGCGACTTTTGCTTCTTTTCTCTTTATCTGTGTTCCACACATCCTTATTCAATCTGACCATTTATGAATTTAACTGAACTCAAGAAAAAACCGATCGGCGAACTCATTAAAATTGCTGAGTTTATGGGCCTTGAAGGAATGGCTCGTAATCGTAAGCAAGACATCATTTTTGCCATCCTCAAACGCCATGCAATGAATGGCGAAGAAATTTTTGGTGATGGTGTTCTTGAAATTTTGTCTGATGGTTTCGGCTTTTTACGTTCCGCTGCAGGTTCTTATCTTGCAGGTCCGGATGATATCTATGTTAGTCCTTCACAAATTCGTCGTTTCAATCTACGAACGGGTGATACGATTACAGGTACGATTCGCCCACCTAAAGAAGGTGAACGCTACTTTGCATTATTAAAAGTTAATCAAATTAACTATGACACTCCTGAAAACTCACGCAATAAAATTTTATTTGAAAACCTCACACCACTTTTCCCAACTGAGCAATTGGTTATGGAATTGGGTAATGGTTCTTCTGAAGATTTGACAGCGCGTGTAGTGGACTTAGTTGCACCCATTGGTAAAGGTCAACGTTCAATTATCGTAGCACCGCCAAAAGCGGGTAAAACAATGTTATTACAGAACATTGCTCAATCTATTGTGCGTAATAATCCTGAATGCTTCTTGATTGTACTTTTGATCGACGAACGTCCTGAAGAAGTAACCGAAATGGAACGTACTGTGCGTGGTGAAGTTGTTGCATCAACATTTGATGAATCTCCAGCTCGCCATGTCCAAGTTGCTGAAATGGTGATTGAAAAAGCCAAACGTCTGGTAGAGCATAAAAAAGATGTTGTAATCTTACTTGACTCAATTACACGTTTAGCACGTGCTTATAACACGGTTGTTCCTTCATCTGGCAAGGTACTTACGGGCGGTGTTGATGCACATGCCTTAGAACGCCCTAAACGTTTCTTTGGTGCTGCACGTAATATCGAAGAAGGCGGTTCTCTCACCATTATTTCTACCGCCTTGATTGAAACAGGCAGTAAAATGGATGAAGTGATCTACGAAGAATTCAAAGGTACAGGTAACCAAGAAATCATTCTTGATCGCCGTATTGCTGAAAAACGCGTCTTCCCAGCAATGAATATCAAAAAATCGGGTACGCGTCGTGAAGAGCGTCTCATGAACGAAGAAAATCTGCGTAAAGTATGGATTCTTCGTAAACTTCTTCATCCTATGGATGAATTAGTGGCGATGGAATTCTTATTAGATCGAATGAAAGAAACCAAAACAAATGATGATTTCTTTGATCAAATGAAACGTAAAGCTGCAAACTAATTCGATAAGTATTTAAAAAGGCTACTTTAATAGTAGCCTTTTTATTTGGTTGACATTATTTACATAAATATACAATCACCGAGTCTCAACGTTACAGAACATTGCAAATATTTAAATATATAAATTACGGACCAATATTTTTTATATTTATTAATAGCTTATTTATCAACAAACCAATCTAAAAGTGCAACTTGATTGTAAAATACTGTTAAAAAAACATCACTTTTTCATCAATTTGGTCAGTTTTTTTAAGATTAACAGTAGCAATTCAAAATGCGCAGTGATAGCATATTCGCATACCAGTTAGACTGCTCATGCAAAAAGCAAAAAACAGGCTAACTTGGGTTTTTTGTCTCAATTAAATTTATGAGAGTGATGCCATGTTATTCAAAAAAATCGCTATTGCTGCTGCAGTTGCTACTACTTTAGCTTTCGTTGGTTGTGCTAAAAAAACTGAAGAAGCTGCTGCTGACGCAAATGCTGCTGCTTCTCAAGCTGTAGAAGCTGCTTCTGAAGCTACTGCTGCTGTTGACGCTGCTGCTGCATCTGCTACTGATGCTGCTGCTGACGCTACTGCTGCTGCATCTGATGCTACTGCTGCTGCTGCAGACGCTTCTGCTGCTGCTTCAGCTGCTCAATAATAATCGCTTAGATTGTTATCAAGAAAAGAGAACCTTTTAGGTTCTCTTTTTTTTGCTATATTTTTTGTTAAAATTGGATTAATCATAAACAAGCCATATCACCTTCAAGTTAAACCTCTTTAGACCGTACTAACACGAATCCCTTAGAACTATATTTTACTTTTATTATCATCCTTTAAAATAACCGATCTAATCGGATAATCTTAGCCAACACTATAATATTTTTACTTATTTGTGTTTTTACAAAGACGCTTAGAGTTTTCTCAGATTAAAGTTATTAGCCATAAGAGCTTTGCTTATCAACAATTGCAACACATTCCCCCGCCTTGTTTTAACTAAAACTTCGTCTACGTAAAAATCCAGTTGATCATTTAATATTATGATAAAACGATATCAATCCTTGTCACAATCATTCCAACAAAGCTAGTTTATACAACTCTAGCGGCATTTATTTTTGCAATAAAAAAACCCCAAGCATATTGCTCAGGGTTTTTATCTTACAAAACTTTTTAGATTACAGAGCTTTCATCTTACGACATAAAGAGCACCAATTAATCTTCTTGTTCTGTTCCCACACGTTGTCTAAATTTTTGACCTGCACGGAATGTTACAACACGGCGTGCTGAGATTGGAATTTCTTCTCCAGTTTTAGGATTTCGACCTGGACGTTGACGTTTGTCACGTAGCTCAAAATTTCCGAAACCTGAAAGTTTAACTTGTTCACCTGCAATTAATGCTTGGCTAATCTCGTCAAAGAACAACTCGACCATTTGTTTTGCTTCACGACGGTTTAAACTCGTAAGCTCACTTAAATGATCAGCCATTTCTGCTTTTGTTAATGCTGTCATGAGGCCCTCAATGTCGCTTGATAAGTGTCTTCTAACACTTGAATAATATGATCCATACCGGATTTAATCTCAGCATCTTCGAGTGTACGTGATGGATGTTGCCATAACAATGCAAATGCCAATGAGCGTTTACCTTGTTCAACACCTTGCCCTGTATACACATCAAATAACCAAGTAGAGTCTAAAAGCTCTCCACCCGTTTTTTCGATAAGTTGCTGAATTTCACTAACATTAATCTTATCACTAATTACAAGCGCAATATCACGTCTAACCGATGGAAATCGTGATAATTCTGTAAAATTAGATACATAAGTTTGCAAAACAGCCGATTGGTCGAGCTCTGCGATCCAAGTTGTGCTCAAATCCAGTGCATTTTCCAAAGATGGATGTAGACGACCTAAATAACCTACTGATTTACCATCCACGAGAATTTCCGCAGACTGACCTGGATGTAACCATTCACGATCAGAACGAACATATTCAACTTGAACACGTCCAGCTGCTAAAATTTCTTCGACCTCGCCTTTGAGATCAAAGAAATCCATAACTTGAGCTTTTCCATGCCAAGATTCAATTTGTTTTGATCCTACGGCAATCATAGCCAAAGTTGGAATCTGTTTCAAATCTTCTATACTTTTCGCGTTTTGATAATCAAAACGTAGCCCTAGCTCAAAGAAACGTACACGACTTTGTTGACGATTGATATTGTACTGAACACACGGAATTAAGCTTGAAAGAAGAGTTGAACGCATTACCGCCAAGTCACTTGAAATCGGATTTGCAAGCGCCAATGGATTTACTTGTGAATTCAATTGTTTTTCAAGTTTTAAATCTGCAAAACTAAAACTAATCGCCTCTTGATAACCGAGTGTTACTAACGTTTGACGTAATTGAGTCAGTTCAAATTGATCCTGATGTTGAGCAAGTTTTACATCAATCACTGGCAGACTAATTTGAATATTGTCATAACCATGTATACGCGCAACTTCTTCAATTAAATCTTGATAAATTGCCATATCGTAACGGTGTGATGGGGGAACAACAATCCATTCACCTTCAGCTTTTACAGTCACATCACAACCTAAACGTTGCAGTGCATCTGTAATAAATACAGTAGGAACTTGATAACCCAGCAATTGATCGACTTGCGCTTGATTCAATTCAATTGCTTCACGTTTAGGCAATAATTCAGTTTTTTCAGATACGGTAATTGGACCGAAATCACCACCTGCAAGGGCTTGAATCAATTGTGAAGCGCGTTGCATTGCAATCATAGGCAATTCAAAATCCACACCACGTTCATAGCGTTGTGACGCATCTGTATGCAAACCATAACGGCGTGCACGACCTGCGATATGTAATGGTGCAAAGAATGCAGACTCAAGGAAAATCTCAGTGGTTTCATCTGTTACAGATGAAGACAAACCACCCATGATGCCTGCGATCGCCAATGCTTTTACATCATCTGCAATCACCATAACATCTTCGGTCAATTCAATTTCTTGTTCATTTAACAAAACAAGCTTTTCATTTGCACTTGCCTGACGCACATGCACTGAACCTTGAACCTCATCACCATCAAACGCATGCAACGGTTGACCAAGTTCCATAAGTACATAGTTGGTAATATCAACAAGAATACTGTGTTGACGAATACCTGAACGTGCTAAAGCTTGCTCCATCCACTCTGGCGTAGGTGCTTTGGTATTTACATTTTTAATTACACGGCCTAAGTAACGAGGACAACCATCCGTTGTCACAACAACTTGCTTCTGGTCAGCAAGCGTAGCAGCAACGTCTTGAATCTCAGGTGCGGTTACAGGTAATTGGTTAATTACACCAATTTCACGTGCTACCCCACGAATACTAAAGCAATCACCACGGTTTGGCGTGATGCTGATATCGATAACATGATCATCAAGATTTAAATATTCTCGAATATTTGTGCCTACAGGTGCATCAGCAGGAAGTTCTAACAGTCCATCAATTTTATCTTCAAGGTCAATTTCTGAAGCGCCACAGAGCATTCCTTGTGATTCAACACCACGAAGTTTGCCTTTTTTAATTTTAAAATCACCTGGGAGTACTGCACCAATGGTTGCAACTGGTGCTTTCATACCAACACGTACATTTGGTGCACCGCATACGATTTGCAAAGGTTCGCCCGAGCCAATATTCACGGTGGTGACACGTAAACGATCTGCATCAGGATGCTGTACAACAGTTAAAACCTCACCAATCACCACACCTGTAAATGGTTTAGCTGCGGGAACTAGTTCATCAACCTCGAGTCCCAACATGGTCAGTTGATCAGACAAAGTATCGCTATCAATTGCAGGGTTGACCCATGTGCGAAGCCAATTTTCGCTAATTTTCATTTCTAAAACCTATATTCAATATCTATGAATTCCTCTCTGACTCTTTTTTAAAAAGAATCAGAACCCTTCGTCTCGTTATCTTGGACATCCCCTCTCCTCATTAGGAGAGGTCAGGGAGAGGTATAAATTTGTTAAGCAAATTGGCGTAAAAAACGCACATCGTTTTGGTAAAACATACGCAAATCATTGATGCCATAACGCAACATTGCGAAACGCTCTACACCAAGACCAAATGCAAAGCCTTTGTATTTTTCAGGATCAATACCCGCAGCTTGTAGAACATTTGGATGCACCATACCGCAACCCAAAACCTCTAACCAACGGCCACGCTCATCCATAATATCCACCTCAGCACTTGGCTCTGTGAATGGGAAATAAGACGGACGGAAGCGTACTTTTAAATCTTTCTCAAAAAATTCATTTAGCAGATTAATCAACAAACCTTTTAATTCTGCGAAGCTGGTATTTTCAGCAACGTATAAACCTTCAATTTGGTGAAACATTGGAGAATGGGTTTGATCTGAGTCACAGCGATAGACACGCCCTGGACAAACGATACGAATCGGTGGTTGCGAGGTTTCCATTGTGCGTACTTGTACACCTGAGGTATGGGTACGTAGCAAATGGTTTGCATCAAAGTAAAACGTATCATGCATCGCACGTGCAGGATGATGTCCTGGAATATTCAATGCTTCAAAATTGTGATAATCATCTTCAACTTCTGGCCCTGTCGCAACAGTAAAACCCGCTTTGGTAAAGAATTGACAAATACGTTCTTGAACCTGAGTAACAGGATGAATACTTCCTACAGCTTGCCCACGTCCAGGCAAAGTAATATCGATTGTTTCACTTGCTAGCTTTAATTCTAATTCAGCTTTCTGTAATTCAGTTTGGCGTTCAGTCAACGCTGTACTGATCGCTTCACGTACTGCATGAATTGCAGCACCCTGAACTTTACGCTCTTCAGGGTCCATTTTACCAAGTGCCTTAGATTGTTCCGCAAGCTGGCTTTTTTTCCCTGTAAATTGCACTCGTACTTGGTCGAGTGTAGTCAGGTCTTGAGCTGCTGCAATCGCAGCGAGCGCTTCAGTGGTCAGGGCTTCCAGTGACATAGTAACTCTCAAAGCAATATTTTAGAAAAATAATATAACTCTATATTCTAACAGTTTTTATGCAGTCGAATGAAGTTTCCGCTTTACAAAAAATACGATTAGTCACAACTTATTCTAAATAATTTGTATATTTCCCTGTTTGATTCCTGTTGAAATGCTAGAACTTTGATTTATAAAAAGTATAAAATGGATTTAATGTCGCTGAGATCTATAAAAAATGGCACTCGATCAAATCTGGAAACGTCAACTTACACTCGTCACTTATGGCAATGAGTATCTCACTCAAGGGATTAGTTTTTCTCGTTGGGTCAATCATGCCATTTTTAATCAGCATGCTTTTGGCTTCCGTGATTTAACCAACCAGCACCTATTGGCACAGCATTTTCAGATTTGGCTTGAAGGGCTGAAGAAACAAGGCGTGTATCGACTCAGTCTACATAGCTCTAGTATTTTAAATGATGAACAAAATCCAAATGCCAATGTTGAACTGTTAGCCATCCCCCACTTTATTGTTAGCCATGATCAACAAAAGAAAACCGCATGGATTTTTGGTAAAGAATTGGCTGAATGGTATAGCGCAGACAATGATTACGAAGCACCTGAAACGCAACGTCCCAATTTACGTACCGAGATTTTTTGGCGATATGATCTGAATGCAAAATTAATTAAACGAATTGAACAAGATTTAGTTCAACCCAATTGGGATGATATTCAAGTTTATACAGACAGTGAATTGTTCGATACCCAATATGCCAAAGGTTTTCCAGAACCTGTAAATAAAGATTTACCTTATTATGGATTAGATGAAACGCTATATACCACCGAGGATACAAGTCTTAAACTTGCGCTGTTACCCACTGACTATCAAGCTGATTACGCACACGAAACCTTCTGTCGTATCGATGCATTAGAATGTTTTATTTCTGCAAAATTAAAGCATCCCTATGATGAAAATGAGCAAATCATTAGTCCTGAAGAGCAAATGAATTTGCGCCATTTCCTCCAAAAAGTTGAAGATTTAAAATCAAAATTTATTGTTAAAGTTGCAAATCATTATAAATCTGCACGCTTAACGCCAAAACAAATTGCTTCGCCTTTTGACATGCATGACAATATCAAAATCGAGCAGCGTCAGGCTTTTAGCAACAAGACAAATCCTGAGCATAAACCAGGTAAAACAGGTGTTTTTGCATTAATTATTGTGACCATTTTAATCTGCCTTGCAGCTTATTATTTTGGACTATAATGTCTTATCTATTTGATAAAATGAATCTTAAAAAGAAAGCAACATTAAAGTTGCTTTCTCACTTCCATTAAGGCGAAACCCAAAAGATTTAAACCTTGCCATGCGTTTGGATTTGTCGCATTAACATGATCTGCTGCAAGTCCAATCCCCCAAATTTGATCTACAGGCGAGGCTTCAACAATGATCTGATCTGAGGTACTCAGTAGAAACGCTTTAAGATCATTGTCTTGAGAAAACTTAGCCAAATTACCTTGAACCACAATTTCATAACGATGAGCAATCCAAATCTCATCTTGATAATTTTTGACCAAACGACCTAATGCTTTTATTTTCTTAGGATCGTCTGTTTGTAAAATTTTCTGAAAAATATTCTCGTCATTAAATAGTTTGGCTTTCTGCGCCATCATATACTGTTCTGTACTTTGATAATTGACACCTTCAATTTCAAATTTTGCAGGAAACCATTGACTTAAACAGCTCTTGTCTATTTTTCCAGAAGTCTTTTGACTATGCCCCCAAAAACACAAATAACTATACTTTTGCCCGTTCTTTACTTGTTCTTGTAAAGTTGTTAAAAATTGAGAATCACTCATTTTATTGTCCTATGATTAATATCCCACTGATACGATACTTCTGTTATGCCATCACCATAATCAGAAAGAATCTCCTCTCCAAGTACATTTCCCCCTAATTTCTCATAGAAATGACGGCTTGGATTTTTATTGATCACGCCCAAGCGAATAAATTGATAATGCTTAGCTTGAGCATATTGATAAAAGCGCTCAAACATCTCACGACCAACACCTTGTTTTTGAATTTTCTTTAATAAATAAAAAGCATTAATTTCTGCGATATTATGCGTTGTATTAAAATAACCACTTAGAAAACCTGCAATTTGGCCATCTTGCTCATATACCAGTACATGGTGATCTTGATGCGAAAAAATCTGTTGCCAAAGCTGTACTCGCTTTTCGATATCTGCGCGATCTATAATTTCTTGCTTAATCATACCAGTATAGGTTTCATTCCAGCTTTGCAAATGTACTTCAGCAATCTGCTGAGCATCACCTATAACAGCTAATCGAATCATATCATCCTCATTTAATTGGGACTTATGTCGAAACCAAACTTTATACCCTTCAAAAAATTAGGTAAAAAACTTTTTTATATTGTTTAATCTTACATGTTTTTATCTATCGCATAACGACAGGAATGCGGAGAACGGGTGAAAATACTGCACATACCCCTGACCAAATCTAAAATGCTTATCACTTTGTATGCCAAGTAAAAACATAGCTGTCTATAGCACAACTTAAGATATCAGCTACACACATATATTCAATCAATACAAGGTATAGCAGGATAAGTTAACTATTTAGAGGCACTAGTGAGTTATGACGCGTCAAATAGACGCTAAAAATTGATCAATATCTTTTCGCGATTTTAAATGGATAAATCGAATATGTGAATATTGAGGATCATTCATCATCGTTATATATTGCTGACGATTTTTTTGATGCGTTTTAATCATCCACCAAATAATCGAATCACGACTAAACATTTTACCAAAACTTTCACGATTATTGGAATTTTCCCAAAGTCTGTGTCTAAAAACAGCACGACGAACAGCTCGTTGTATGGATTGGTAAAGATTAATATAAAAAGGAATATCTAACCAAATTACGGTATCGATATCTTGCCATTTGATATGCGTGGTTCGCGTATAATTACCATCGATGACAAAGCCAGATTTAGCTTGATCTAATTTGGTCTGAATTTTCTGAAAAAATATAGTATCGGTAGACTCTTGCCAATCATCCAACCAAAATAAATCATCCATTTCAATGTAGATGAGTTTTAATTTTTGAGCTAATTTTATTGAAAATGTTGTTTTTCCTGACGCAGAAGTCCCCACGACATTGATGCGTTTCATAGATTTAAGAACTCTCTAGAAATAAAAAGTAGCCAAACAAGCTACTTTAAATCACGCAACAACCCACTCATGATTCAATCATTTTAGATGATGTATATCAAAATAAGGGGCGTATGGTGAGTATCACTTTATGTTCATTTGCATGTTGATTGATATAATGCTCCACTGCTGTGACTTCACCTTTAACTTCAGCATCTGCACCATACATCACTTTTAAAACTTCCCCAACTCTGGGTAATAATTGCAACTCAACTTCAATTGCACCTTGTTGTAAACCTTCAATCTCAACACGCATATCTGCTCCATCATTTTCTATTGTTCATTGTTCTACTCTATGCGAGCTATTTCTAAAACAATAATGCTTTCACGTTGATATTGTGTAATGTGTATGCAAAGTTATTTGATTGTTTAAATCATTCACAAGGCCTGCTCAATCATCATAATCCAAATTATCCTCATCAATATTGATAAAATTTGCTGGTGGTGTAATTTCAAACCTGATGGCTTTAATCGTAAGATGATTGAGTAATTTTGCTTTTGCCACACGATGCATACCATCCATCACCTTGCCATCAGCAGATAGAATAATTGGATAACTTAAATCTGCCTGCTGTATCAATTGAAAATGTTCAATCATTTGCTGTGTTGTTGGATGTGTATCTGGAAACCAATACGCTTCATTGAGTTCTTGTATATTAGACAATAGAACTTCATCGATTGGGATGTCTCGGCTTAGTTCAACTAGATGATGTACATCCCAAATATAAGTGTCTTCACCAACTTGGCGAAAATGATATTGTTTACGCATAAGACTAGATTCACAATTTGGTCAATTCAGTGCCATAACAAAATAGTTAGAGCATTCATAATGACAGATTTTACTTCAACAGAAATTTCAATGATTAGTGCTGTATTTCAACAATCAAACTCAAAGGAAACTCAGCTCTAAAAGTTCCTGCAATAGTCTGAAAACAAACTTTTAGGTATAAAAAAGACCGCTATAAAAGCGGTCTTTTTTTTTAATCATCAAAGATGATTAAGCAGCTAATGCGCCTTTAGCTTTTTCAGCTAAAGCAGCAAATGCAACTGAGTCATGCATAGCGATGTCAGCAAGTACGCGACGGTCGATGATCACTTGAGCTTTTTTCAAGCCATCGATCATACGGCTGTACGACAAACCATTTTGACGAGCACCAGCATTGATACGCGCAATCCATAAAGCACGGAATTGACGTTTCTTTTGACGACGGTCACGGTAAGCGTATTGACCTGCTTTAATTACTGCTTGGAACGCTACACGATAAACACGTGAACGCGCGCCATAGTAACCTTTAGCACGAGCAAGAATTTTTTTATGACGGCGATGAGCCTGTACACCACGTTTTACACGAGCCATTTATAATCTCCTTAGATGTATGGGCACATACGACGAACTGAATTCATGTCACTTACGTGAACCATGACACAACCGCGCAATTGACGAATACGTTTAGCAGATTTTTTGGTCAAAATGTGGCGTTTGAACGCTTGTTTACGCTTGAAACCGTTAGCAGTCGCTTTGAAACGCTTAGCTGCACCACGGCGAGTTTTTAACTTAGCCATAACAACCTCTTTAAACACCTGTTCGGTACGTTCGCACCATTGCGACAACGACCTGCAGGTAAGGGAGGCAATATTCTAAATCATCTCTGTACAAAACAAAAGCAAAACATCCAACAATTTCACATTTCTCCAATGTAATTTTCGATATAAATTCCACATAGTTTTATAAGAAAAATCAGGATTAAATCTTTATAATCATCACATCATGATAAAACTGGACAGTTATGACCCCTGCACAGGATGCTTTTGCTGCGCTTCGCTATCGAGATTTCTCAATTGTTACCATCAATCAATTTTGTTTAACACTCGCAATTCTAATTCAAGAAATTATTGTTGCCTATTCACTCTATCAAATTACCAAAGACCCACTCACCTTGGGTCTGATTGGACTAGCAGAAGCAATCCCGTTTATTGCACTGTCGCTTTGGGGTGGTTATTTTGCAGACAAGCTGAATAAACAAACTATTATGAAAGTTTGCTTATTTTTCTCCTTCCCTTTGCCATTGGTGCTTTGGTGGTTATTTCACAGTTATGATCATGGGCAAATTGGTGTGACTACACTGTCTTGGGGGATTTATGCGGTTATTTTTGGTTTGGGTACCATCCGGGGGTTCTACAATCCATCAGCAACCTCGTTAAAACCATTTTTAATTCCTCGTGAACTGTATGCCAATGGTGCAACATGGACCACGATTGGATGGCAAAGTGGCGTCATTATTGGCCCAATGCTGGGTGGTTTTATGCTGGCAGGAATCGGTCGTGAAAACAGCTTACTCTCGGTAGCGGTACTTTTATTTATTTGCTTCTGTCTGATTAACTTGTTAAAGAAGCGTACTTTTCCCACCATGGAACAAGACAATCTTTGGGGCAGTTTAAGTGAAGGCTTTCGCTTTATCTGGAAAACTAAAATTGTACTGTGGGCCATATCTTTAGATTTGGTTTCAGTCTTGTTTGGTGGTGTGATTGCCCTACTTCCTATTTTTGCAGAAGATATTCTTAAAGTAGGACCTGAAGGTTTAGGTTATTTACGTGCAGCCCCTTCTATTGGCGCGTTAATAACCATGATCGCTTTAACCAAATTTCCACCCACACATCATGCTTGGCGAAATATGCTGATTGCCGTTGCAGGTTTTGGGGTGTTTACCATTATTTTTGCATTCTCAAGCAACGTATGGCTTTCTTTATTTGCTTTGGCTATGACAGGTGCTTGTGACAGTATCTCAGTGGTTGTACGCCAAACCATTTTACAAGTTTACCCTCCTGAAAATATGCGTGGCCGTGTCGCCGCAGTGAATGGGATGTTTGTTTCATCGAGTAATGAATTGGGTGCATTTGAATCTGGGCTGGCTGCAAAATATTTAGGAACAATCACTGCCACAGTATTTGGTGGATGTATGACCTTGGCCGTCGTCGCAATAAGTTGGGTAAAAACCTCTGATTTATTTAAAGTAGACATTACCAAAGGCCAAGAGTAATGTGTTTGGCTGAATAAAAAACAGTAAAAAAATGCACCTTCGGGTGCATTTTCTATTGCGAGAATACAAAATTCGATAAATACTTTGCGCAATTAAACTACTCTCATGCGTATTAAACTGCATGGATTGCCAAACCTATGAATAAAGCTCTTTTTACCACTTGTTTATTGTGCCTTTCAACCTATAGCTATAGTGCGGATAAACTTCCTACAATAAAGGTCAAAGGGGAGCAATCTGAACAAAATGATCCTCAGCATTTAACTACACGTATACAATGGGTCAAATTTCCCCAAATTCACTATCAAATCGCTGAATTAAAAGATCAAGATCGTTCAGCGATCATTCGTGTAAAAGCCAATAATGTTGGTGAAGTCACAGATGCTGATATCCAAGAGAGTACAGGCATCCGTGCATTGGATCAGAAACTTGTAGATGCTGTGGAAAATGCAAAAGTTAAACCCTATTCAAAAAATGGAAAAGCCATTGCTTTAGTCGGTTATCAAACATTTACTTTAACACTAGAGAATGCAACGGATCATGTTCAGCGCGCTAAGCAATGTACCTATAGTTTTAATTCAAAGAATTGGAACAAACAACAACTCGATAAGTCGGTTCCCTTTGCTTATTTAAAACAACCACAACTTACATTGGATCAACCACTATTAAAGAATAAAGATCGTACAGTAAAGTTTAAATTTAAAGCCAATAAACAAGGCGAAATTACCCAAGTTAAGCTAACTCAACGTTCTGGTATTAATGCACTTGATCAACAAGTACTTACAGCCGTAGAGCATGCATCAATCAATGTAAAACGTTCTTACCGGACTTTATGGATTTATAAACAATCCAGCTTCAATGATGCGATTCAATTTAAAATCAATGAATGTAAATAAATTCATAAAGATGCGTCTTTTAAGGTTAAAGATAGTTTTGTGTCTTTAGGGTCTGTTGACATTTCATAAATGGCTTACCAGCAGACCCTAACTTTCTATTAAAATAATCCGATATACACCAAATAGATAAAAACATATCTACCAGCTTTTGCAATGGTTACGATCAAAAGAAAACGCCAAAAGTTCTCTTTCATTAGCCCTGCAATCAGTGTGATTGGATCTCCGATAATAGGTGTCCAGCTTAATAACAGAGACCAAAAGCCATACTTTTGATATATTTTTTCCGCTTTGAGCATATTCTTTTCAGAAACAGGAAACCATTTCTTATCTTTAAACTGCTCGATTTTAAGTCCCAAATACCAATTCACGCATGAGCCTAAAACATTGCCAATCGTTGCAACAACAAGTAATAAATATTCAGAATGCTGGGTTTGTATCAATAATCCAATCAATACCGCTTCAGACTGCAACGGGAGTAAAGTAGCAGCACCAAATGCTGAAAGGAAGAGTAAAAAATAAGCCATAAAATTAGCTAAAGTTGGGTTTAGGTTTTAAGGTATAAGTCAAGAATGACAGGATAAAGGGAGCAAGAAAAGCCAACCAAAATGAAAGGTCTGATTTAAAAAACTTCTGCAACAATGTGAGTTGAGCTTTACCCTCTGAAATCGCTTGCCAATCGATTCTGATATGAATAAAGCCGTAGAATAAAACAATAAAATAAAGTGAAAGCAAAATGACTAAGATCATGGTATTCAAAATGCTTTGCTGTAATTTATTTTGAAAAATGCCAAAGAGCATAGCAAAAACCAAGCCTGAAACACTCACGATGCTCAAAATAATAAACCAGAAGTAATCATATGCGGAGTGATACTGCAAGATGCTACAAAGCATTGCTGTGATTAGCATCACGGCAAAAGAGATGAGGAAATGCCAAACAAAGTTTTGCTTCATACTCACCTCCTTGTTGGATTTACTACTTACAATTCAATCATCCTAAATCTAGCATTTTTTTTGTTTTACGATACTGAAAATGTGCCCAAATAATCGCCAACAACATAAAGATAATCCGAGACCATTGATAACGTTGCGCAATCGGGTCTATCACACTTCTAATCAGGGCTGACGCTTGACCATTTAATTCCTCTAAAATATTTTGAATATGCACAATTTCCGCAATATAGAGCATTAAACAACCGGCAATACCAAAAATGATACTCCAGTAAATTTTTGGATTCGTTTCTAATATTTTCGTAAAGTTCAAAAAGAAATCTTTCATGACTAAAGCCTACCAACCATCCAAAAATCGATTATTTAAAAAATAAAAAACCACGTTACGTGGTTTCTCATCTTAACATAAAATACATTTCACACTTTTATTGATAGCGCTCTTTGTATCGCTGGGCGCGCAGTTAAACGCTCAATATATTCTTTAACATAAGGATAATCCTCTAGCTCTATTTGCTGCCACTCATAGCGTAATACCCACGGTAAAATGGCCATATCTGCAATCGAATATTCACCAGCCACATATTTTTGTCCAATGAGCTGCTTATTTAAAACACCATACAAACGTTGAGTTTCCGTAACATAACGATCAATTGCATAAGGAATTTTTTCTTTAGCAAATTTACCAAAATGATGGTTTTGCCCTAACATCGGCCCCAGCCCGCCCATTTGCCACATTAACCATTGTTCAACTTCAACACGATCTTGCTCATCGCTTGGATAATACAGGCCTGTTTTACGACCAAGATATTGCAAGATTGCGCCTGACTCAAATACTGAAATCGGCTCACCATTTGGGCCATCTTGATCGACAATAGCGGGAATTTTATTGTTCGGTGAGATACGAAGAAAATCGGGCTGGAATTGGTCATTCTCTAAGATGTTGATGGGGAAAATCTGATAATCCAAACCCATTTCTTCAAGTGCAATGGTAATTTTATGGCCATTGGGCGTACCCCAATAATAGAGATCAATCATATTTCATCCTTCTGCGTTTTCACGTATTTTCTGAATTTTATTGCGTTAATCGGTTACTTTTATAACATGAATTTGCTTAATTCAGTATGCTATAAAAAGAGATTATTCTAATAATCTATTCTAAAATTATGTTATTGCATTTTATAAAATACAGCACGTTCTCATATTATGATACTAATTTCAAATATCTACTTCAGCAATTGCATCTATATATGTTTTGGCCTTTTCACCCACAAATTTACGCCCAGCATTGTTTCCCAATATCCACTCATCGGGATTAAATAAGTCAAATAAACCGACTTTCACTAAGGTAGGGATAGCGAGTATCAGTTCTTGCTCAATCTCTCCACGTAAACCTGAGTTATACAGATTGATATTATGCAACATGGTTGCCACTGTACCAGTTTGTACAGCACTACCATCCTTTAATTTAACCACAGGCAAGACCTCACCTGCTTGAATAATTTTTTGGTTAATACTCGATAATTCATTTGAATTTTGGATAGATGACATATCAATTCCACTCGATTCAGATTGATTTACTACCATTTTAACGTAAAAAAGCACCGCTTAATGCAGTGCTTTTTTAACAGATGAATAATTACTTTTTCTTTTTAGGTCCAAGTAACATACCCATTTGACGGCCTTCCATTTTTGGTGCTTGTTCAACAATACCAAACTCTGCTACGTCTGCTTCAATTTTTTGCAATTGTGCAAGACCCAACTGTTGGTGAGCCATTTCACGACCACGGAAACGTAGAGTAATTTTGACTTTGTTGCCTTCTTCAAGAAACTTCAGAATAGCACGCAACTTAACATTGTAATCACCAATGTCTGTACCAGGGCGCAACTTGATTTCTTTCACTTGAACTTGATGCTGTTTCTTTTTCGCATCTTTTTGCTTTTGCTTCAGATCAAATAAATGTTTGTTGAAATCCATGATTTTACAAACAGGTGGCTCTGCATTCGCCACGATCTCAACAAGATCAAGATCAACCTCTTCAGCAGCACGCAAAGCTTCAGCAAGTGAAACGATGCCTTTTTGCTCTCCATCTGCAGCAACGAGACGCACATCTTTCGCTTTGATCTCATCATTTAATGCAGGACGATTACTTTTAGCACCTTGTTGTTGGTTACGGTCAGGCTGTTTAATCTTTCTTACTCCACAATATACCGGCCGCGTTCGGCTACGGCTGCTTTCACTAGGTCAATAAATGCGTCTATTGACATAGTACCTAAATTTTTTCCAGAGCGAGTACGAACATTCACAGTCCCTTCCTCTACTTCTCGATCTCCAAGTACCAATAAGTATGGAATACGCTCTAGTGTACGCTCACGAATCTTAAAGCCGATTTTCTCATTTCTCAAGTCTGAAATTGCTCGAATTCCATTTTCTTTGAGTTTTGCGACGACTTGCTCACAAGCTTGCGCTTGAGAATCCGTAATATTCATGACACATGTTTGGATTGGAGCCAACCATGGTGGCATAAAGCCTGCGTAGTGTTCAATTAGTATACCAATAAAACGTTCAAAACTGCCAAGAATTGCACGATGTAACATCACAGGATGGTCACGATCGTTATCTTCTGTTACATATGAAGCGTCTAAACGTAACGGTAAGTTAAAATCACACTGGATTGTACCGCACTGCCAGATACGTCCTAAACAGTCTTTTAATGAAAATTCAATCTTTGGACCGTAGAAAGCACCTTCACCAGGTTGTTCTTCCCATTTAAGATTTGCAGCATCTAAAGCATCTGCTAAAGATTTTTCTGCAACATCCCAAAGTTCATCAGCACCCACACGTTTTTCAGGACGTGTAGACAATTTCATTTGTACTTCTTCAAAGCCAAAATCTTTATAAACATCTAAAGTCAGTTTAATAAAGTCTGCAACTTCTTTACCAATTTGTTCAGTTGTACAGAAAATATGTGCATCATCTTGAGTAAAGCCGCGTACACGCATAATCCCGTGTAACGAACCTGATGGCTCATTTCGGTGACATGAACCAAACTCTGCCAAACGAATTGGAAGATCACGGTAAGATTTTAAACCTTGGTTAAACACTTGAACGTGACATGGGCAGTTCATTGGTTTTACCGCATAGTTACGACTTTCTGAATGTGTCGTAAACATATTTTCTGCATAGTTGGCAGCATGACCCGATTTTTCCCACAAAGTGAAGTCTACAATTTGTGGTGTTTTAATCTCTTGGTAGCCATTGTCTTGTTGAACTTTACGCATGTATTGTTCAAGCACTTGGTAGATCGTCCAACCATTGGCATGCCAAAACACCATACCTGGCGCTTCTTCTTGCATATGGAATAAATCTAAAGCTTTACCAATTTTACGATGATCACGCTTTTCAGCTTCTTCAATGCGCTTGATATAAGCTGCTAATTCTTTTTTGTCTGCCCAAGCAGTACCATAAATACGCTGTAATTGTTCATTCTTCGCATCACCGCGCCAATATGCGCCAGAGATTTTAGTCAATTTGAATGATTTTAAAAATTTGGTATTCGGTACGTGTGGACCACGACACATATCTAAATAATCTTGATGATAGTACAAGCCCATTTGAGTTTCTTCAGGCATGTCAGCAATCAAACGTAACTTATAATCTTCACCACGTGCAGTGAATTCAGCAATCACATCATCACGAGGTGTCATTTTTTTAATGACATCATAATCCTGATCGATGAGCTTTTTCATGCGCGCTTCGATTGCAGCCATATCATCTAAAGTAAATGGACGGGGCATCCAGATGTCATAGTAGAAACCTTCTTCAATGACAGGGCCAATCACCATTTTTGCTTCAGGGAAGAGTTGTTTTACCGCATGACCCACCAAATGTGCACAAGAGTGACGAATAATTTCTACACCGTCTTGATCTTTTGGAGTAATGATTTGTAAGGTTGAGTCTTCGGTAATTAAATCACTTGCATCGACTAAGCGACCATTTACTTTCCCAGCAACTGTATTTTTAGCCAGTCTAGGTCCAATACTTTGAGCAACTTCCATAACGGAAACAGCTTGATCAAAACTTTTTTGATCGCCATTTGGCAATGTGATAATAGGCATATTTAAAAATCCTTAAGGAGTGATGCCCCGTACAATGGAGCATGTCACCGCGAGATTATGATCGAGGAAAATCCTCAAGATAAAATCGGTGGAACAAAATAAAAGTGTGTCAAATTTTACACCTTTACAGCATATTTATAAACCTTTGTCTTAAAATTATTCTTTATTCTGATTTAAATTGTACTTTTGATTATCCATCGACTCTCCCTTTTTAGCAAATTACTCTCTTAAGGTTTCCCACGCTTCAAAATCTCGATTTTTATAACAATATAATTTATGAAATTGAGGAATAATCGCTTCGCTTTGCGTGGGTCTTAAAAATACAAAATCATCAACAGCTATTTCAGTATTTTTAGGCACATTAACCATTTCTTGATTGGTACTTCGCCCATAAAGTGCATGCGGATGAATCCCCCGCGGATAAACATAATGGGCCATCCAATATCCACCATACACAAATAAGGCTTTAGAGCTATGTGGTAATTTATCTAAAACGGCTAATCCAGGTAACTGGGTAAATGGCAGCACTTTTAAAACAGGGGTTGAAATCCATAGTGCAGCTTGTAAAACACTTAAACCATCACTGTCAAAGTCACTTGGTTTGAGTAACATAGAGCCAAAAGAAAGATCATTACAGACACTTTGCTCCACGTGGAGGTAAAATGTAGGGCTACCGCCACCGTTAAAACAAAGATTAGCTCGCCATAAATGTGGAAATTGCTGTTGAATAATATTTTTATAATTTTGATAAATGTCTTGTGACTCTCGATAGGCAACATCAATCTTTTTAATCACTGAAGGCAGCTTCGTCACATGAGCATCATACCCCATCAAGCCAGCAAGTGCTAAATACTCAGGATGTTGCTCAATCAATCTTAATATTTCGATCAGTGCAAAATCAGAACGAACACCACCGCGATGTAAACCCACATCAATTTCAATATTGATTTTAAGCTTTAAACTAAACTGTTTTGCAACATCAAGATATTGTAATAAACGTGCTTTAGAATCAATTAACCATTGTATATCGGCTTGTCTGCAATTGTGATTCATCGCATAAAAATGCTGAACTATACTCACAGGCATCGGTTTCCCAAACAATACATCTGCATCCGAAAAGTTCTCAAGGATGGGGGAAAGCTGTGGCATGTGAAATAGCATAAATCGTTGAGTCGAAAGCTTTAGACTAATGTTTTTTAATAATGCTAAGCATGCCAAAGACTTTACCACGAGGCGTGGTTGCAAATGGCTAGCGTATTTAAGCTTTTTGGCAACGTACTGTAGATTTTGTTCAAGCGCCTGATCATCAACAATTAATCGAGGTAATGCACCATTTGACTGTTTTAAATCACGATTTAATTGCTCAAAAAAGTTGTTCATAGTCTACCTTTATGGTCTATTTTAGTTTTACCCATTCACTTAATTTTATCCATTATTCAGATAAGAATAGCTTTTCTAAATAAGGATTTAAAAACTTTCCGCTTGGATCAAGTCGTTCTCGCAACTGCATAAAGGCATCCCACTTAGGGTATAAGGTCTGAAGTTGTGTTGCTGTCATACTATGCATTTTCCCCCAATGTGGTCGTCCCTGATAATGTTGCAAAATCGACTCAACTTCATCAAATAATTGTCTAGGTGCTTGCTTATGATATTGGTGTACTGAGATGGAAATAGAGTCCCGCTGATAAAACGGACTCAACCAAATATCATCACCTTTGACAAATCGAAACTCCACAGGGAAAAAGGTTTGTATTTTTGAGTTTTTTAGCGCTGCTAGAACAGCTTGCAAACATTCCACACCCAATTCAACTGGAACCTGATATTCCATTTCATTAAATTTCGTTTCACGCGGTGTCGGGAAAATCTTGCCTGACCAATCAACAAATGTGCTTGGCTTAATAAAAACGCCTAAGAGCTTTTGTAGTTTTGGATTCAATGCCGGAAAAGATTTGGTTAACTCGCAACATAAGGTTAATAACGTATCTTCAGATGGCCATGATTCAGTTCTTGGTTGAATCTCATCTTCAGTAATATCTAAGGTTTTTAAAATCAACTTATCTGCATGAGAAAATGCAAAACACTCAATATGCCGATATTGTGCTTTCCATTGGTCAATATTTTGAATAAAGTCTTGGACCGCGCACAGTCTAACTTGCTCTTTGAGTTTATAACGTGGTTTATTTTGCATGGTGATTTTAGTCAAAATCCCTAAACTCCCTAAAGACACTCGTCCTGCAGCAAAAATATCTGGATTTTCATGGTGATTACAATGAAGTGTTTCTCCTGATGCTGTGAGTAATTCAAATGCTTGTACATAACCGGAAATGCAATATAAGCCTATGCCAGTACCATGGGTTCCTGTTGAAACAGCACCAGCTAAACTTTGCTGGTCAATATCACCCTGTTGCATTAATGACTGTTGCATCGGTTCTAAATATTGCCCTAAATTAAATAATCGTGTTCCCGCCCAAATACTGGCTTGAGCAAATTCAGTATTGACTTGATCCACACCAGAAAGACCATCCAAAGACAGCAATGTTGCATCAGTACACACCAAAGGTGTAAATGAATGACCTGCTCCCACCACCCGAATCTTTGCTTGGGTTTCGACAATGTGTTTTAACTCGTCAAGACTATCAGGCTTTAAAATCAGCTCAGGGTGAGACTGTTGATAGCCCGACCAATTGTTCCATTTTTGCTGATTTGATTTGTGCTTGTTTGGTGCTTGATTAATCAACTGATTCATAATGCTCATCCTTTAGCGTACAGCAGTTTTTAAATTGCCGTGATTTGTTCTTTTTTCTATTTCGTGTAGTGGAATCGTTGATGGGCGTGTGACTTGATCATATTCGCGTTGAGATTTATCTAGATTTAACTGCGCTGCTAATTGCCAAAATTTGTACTGAATTGCAGCATGTGTCCATTGGCCATATAAGGTATGTGCACCTTCATAAGCTTGTTGCTGATATTCTTCATTGGTGGTGATATAGCCCATATAATCATTGCAATAAGACACCAAACCAACCTTTGAAATACCCCGATAGATTGCAAACTGTTTTGTCACAGTCTGAATCACTCGTTGCCCTGCTGTTGTAGTTATTTCTCCGGGGCAACAAATCAAGGCCAATTGACCAATTTGGATTATCTGTAGCGGAATAACACTCGGAACCAGTGGGCTATCTTGAATGGCACCAGCTTTGACTTGGCGATTCATTTCTGCAATTAAAGGATCAAAAATACTTGGGGGAAAATCTAAATGTTGACCCAACAACTGATTGTCAGGACTTTCTAAAACAATCTCTTTCGGGAATTGTGAGTCATAGAGTGCTTTATATTTGCTGTAATGTGGAGAATTCGAGTTTACTAAACGTTGCTTACGTACTCGCTTAGCCAGTAAAGACATCACTTTAAGAATCGCTTTAGGTGTCCCCTTACCATCTATAGGCGTTCCCCCAAAGAAGCCGACACCATGACAAGCTGCACTGGTTTTAGCCCCTTGGATTCCCTGACTAAATTCACTTGGCACATCAACTTGACTCAGATCTACATAGGATAAAACAGCATCGATACCACCTTGGAGTAAACATGCTTCCATTACTATGTTGGTATTTTTTTCAATCGGTGTAGTCAGTGCTTTAAGCGCAATTTCACTTTGAAAACGCCCATTTTGCTCAGCATATTGATATTCTTTTTCACCCTTAACTTTCTTGCGAATCGCATCTTGTTTAGGACCATGAAAATGTGGCGATACATCACCTGCTGTTGCTTGTGCAAAAATTGCAACAGGTTGTTGAATGCCTTGTGTTAATAAGTATTGCTCACTTAATGCCGAAGCATAGCCTTTATTATCACCATCATGTGCTTTGAGTTGGCTACTCAAACATGTTGCATGCACCCCAAATAATGAAATAAAAGAACATAATTGATCGTCCCGATAAAAACCTATTAATTGCATTTCACGGTTTAAGGCGAGATGAGTTTCTGCTTCGGTTCTTTGAATCACATCTGGGTTACGATTATAAGCCTGCAAGGATCTATTCCATGCCACAGGAATATCGTGAGGAAATTGACAACATTGATAACGAATTTCAGTTTCTTTCTCTGTGCCTATAGCATTGGAAATACTGAGCATGACCGCATTAATCACAGTTTCGAGATGCTCTGCTACAAAACCCGGAGTCGGCATATTATATAACGCTTCATACGCACAACCGCCTGGCCCAGAGTGAGTATGCGTTGCCATCAATACCAAATGCTGTTCATTAAATTGGTCTGTAAATTTTTGCTTTAAGCGCTCAACAACGCCGCTTCTTATCGCATATGTAATACAACCAAAATCCAGACAACAAAAAATAATCGGCTGTTCTAAAGCTAAACTACGAATACTAAATGATCGAGCAAACAAAGCTGTACGCTTTTCATAAGCACGATGCGACCACATACCATAACCAAACATGGCATAACCTTGCGGCTGAATGTTTATTTCTTGCTTATCCCACCCCACCAAAAACATATGCGATCATCCTTTATCTTTTTTATATCAGCGAACACGAGAAGTAGATTGAATCTTAATCAAAAATATGCGATACCAACTAGGGTAAAAGCAACAATAATATGGGGGGCGAAGCGGACTTTATGAGCTTGCAGCAAAAGGAAATTGCCAATTCTCAATTTTATATTCCACCAATGATATTGACGAGTTTGATTCATTATGCCGAACAACGACACTGGCAATATGACATTTGGTTTACAGCACAAAATTTAGATTTGGAAAAAATTCGCCAAGGGCATGGTTTTGTTGGTTTTTCAGAACTGTGTGAGGTTATTCATCTCGCAGTTAAAGATACTCAGCAACAAAATTTAGGTTTATTGCTGGGCAGTAGTGAAGGTTAGATTTCAATTGGTATTTTAGGCTTTGCCATGCAAGCCTGCAAAACAGTAGCTGAAGCATTGGAGACCGCACTGCACTATCATCCCATTTCAGGTAGTGTCTTAGATTTAACCGTCAATCTTGTTGATGATTATTGTGAAATTGAACTTTCTGAGCGAAGTAACTGTGGTGAGCTAAAAGCATTTTTCTGTGATGAAGTATTTGCCAGTATTATTACCTGTGTCAATATGATGCTAGACGATAGCTATGAGTTGGTGAGTCTGGAACTTAGCTACGATCATTCAGCATACCTCAATGATTATAAAAGAATTTTCAATTGCCCGATTTATTTTAAATCGACTAAAAATATTATCAGATTTAACAAAACACTCTTGTCGAGAAGACTCAAAAACTATAGCCCTGTCAATTATCAAAGCGCAATTCTGATTTGTGATCAAGCTTTAAAACAATTTGATCAAATGAATCAGCACAGTTTGGCAAAGGTATTAGCACATTTGATTGAAAGCCATCTACCTGAACGCTTTGATATGCAACTAGCAGCGCAATATTTTCATTTTAGCGAACGTCATTTACGGCGTTTACTACTCAATGAGGGGCTAAATTTTCAGTTATTAAAGCAACTGGTGTTAGAAAAAAAAGCCAAACAGTGGATTGAAGAAAATCAATCGATTAGTGAAATCAGTTTCAATCTTGGTTTTAGTGAGTTAAGGGAATTTCGTCGTGCATTTAAAAAATGGACTGGATCTTCGCCAACGGAATACAAAAAAGCGAAACTGATGGGTTCAGTTATTCGTATTTAAATGATGAGATTTTAAATAAGATTCTGAATAAAATCAGGATTAATATTTACATCAAATGTCCAAAATATTAATTTAATTCAATAAATTAAATATTACAAAATATTTAAACAATGGTAAAGATGTCTAACGATGTATATTTAGCTGAAATACTCGACTAAAGCCTAAATGAATTCTTATAGGCTTATGCATATCTTTTAAACACGGAAATTAGAACAAATATAGATGGAGCTAAACATGGTTAGTGCCTATGATCAATTACCACGTACCCCTGCAAACTTTGTAGCATTATCACCTTTACGTTATCTAGAACGTGCAGCCTACATTTATCCAAATCAAGATGCGATTGTACATGGCGCTCGTCATATCTCTTGGCGTGATACCTATACCCGTTGTCGTCAATTTGCCCATCAATTACAAAATCTTGGGATTCAAAAAAACGATACTGTTTCTGTTCTTTTACCCAATATCCCTGCGATGGTCGAAGCACATTTTGCAGTACCCATGGCTGGCGCCGTTTTAAATACCCTCAATACTCGTTTAGATGCCAAAACCATTGCATTTATGTTAGAACATGCTGAAACCAAAGTCCTTTTGGTTGATCCAGAGTTTGCGGCTTTAGCTAAAGAAGCTGTAGCGCTTATTGATCAACAAATCTATATCATTGATGTTGCAGATGAGGAATACGAAAATAATGAGGCTACAGCGCGTATTGGTCAAATTGAATATGAGGAATGGCTAAAAGGTGGCAATGCAGATTTTGAGTGGCATTTACCTCAGGATGAATGGGATGCGATTAGTCTAAATTATACCTCAGGGACCACAGGCAATCCAAAAGGAGTGGTTTATCACCATCGTGGCGCTTATATCAATGCTGCCAGTAATATCATTGCCTGCGGTATGACGCCACGTTGTAAATATTTATGGACACTTCCGCTATTCCATTGCAATGGGTGGTGTTTTGCTTGGACTGTTGCAGCCAATGGCGGTACCAATATCTGTTTACGTAAAATTGATCCTAAGTTGGTTTATCAACTCATTGATCAATACAAAGTTGACTATTTCTGTGGTGCACCGATTGTCCTTTCAATGTTGATCAACACTCCAAAAGAGCAACAAATTAAATTTAAACATCATGTAGAAGTAATGGTGGCTGGGGCTGCACCGCCTGCGGCAATTATTGAAGGAATGCATCATATCGGCATTCAAGTCAATCATGTCTATGGTCTCACTGAAACTTATGGCCCTTCTGCATTGTGTGCATCTCAAGCAGGTTGGAGTGAACTGTCTATTCAAGAGCAAGCTCAACTACACTCGCGCCAAGGTGTACCTTATCCATTACAAGATGGTATGCGTGTGTTGGATGCTGAAACGATGCAACCTGTGCCTAATGATGGCAAGACCATGGGAGAAATTATGTTCCGTGGCAACATCGTCATGAAAGGCTATTTAAAAAATACTAAAGCCACAGAAGAAGCCTTTAAAGGTGGCTGGTTTCATACCGGTGATTTAGCGGTTTGCCAACCTGATGGTTATGCAAAAATTATGGACCGTTCAAAAGACATCATTATTTCAGGCGGTGAAAATATCTCATCTTTAGAGGTTGAAGAGGTTCTTTATACTCATCCTGCAATTATGACAGCGGCAGTGGTTGCGCAACCCGATCCGCGTTGGCAAGAAGTTCCTTGTGCCTTTATAGAACTTAAACAAGGTGCAGAGACCACACCTGAAGAGGTGATTGAATTCTGTAAACAGCATTTGGCACGCTTTAAAGTCCCTAAAAGTGTAGTGATTTGTGAGATTCCAAAAACATCGACAGGTAAATTGCAAAAATTTATCTTACGTGACTGGGCAAAAGAGCGCTCAGTGGGCGAGTTTAATTAGCCTACCCGTTTGAATCATCCAATTTACCCTCCTCTTCCCAGTAAAAATAAACGACTGTTTTTATTTAGAAGGTCATCCTGGAGAGAGAGGTAAATTGCTGAAAGAATAAAATAAATTGGTAAAAATGGGCTTAAAACTTTAATTTCTCATTTCTCGACTTCATTTTAGAAATTATGCTTTTCTTGTCGCTTATTGATAGCATCATTAAAACTTTTTGATCATTTAAACATAGTAAACGATGAATAAACTTCGTACATAAATAGAACCCGATTTTTAAACAGCACAACAACTTTATCCAACTGTGTTCGAATTGATTACCAATTACATAGACTATTGCGATGAGTTTGGTGATGAAGATTCGCTTGAATATCAAAAACTCAGTGAAACACTTACAGAAATTACCAGTAAAGACATTTCTCAATATGAACTTTGGGAGTGGTGGGAAGCCGAAGGTATTGAAAATTTAAGCTTTGATATTTGCCTACCTGAGCCTAAAATCATCCACAATATTTCAAAACAAGAACTTACTGAAATTGTCCAGCGGATTAAAAGCTCAGATTTTAATACTCAACACGCAAATGATTTCATCAATGCTTTTTACCTCCGCACCATTTTCTCAGGCGGGTATTTTTATAACTTTTTAAAACTCAATTTTAAAGCATTTAAACATCAATTGTTTCAACGTAATAAAGATCAAGCAGGACGATACTTTGAATATTCGGTAGAATACATTGTGGATCGGCTTTGGAGTCAATGATTGCCATAAAAATATCACCATCAACAAAACATGCAATTCGTCTATTGGTTTAAATCATTGAGAGGCATATTTTGACTGGCATTTTATTGGACACAAGTTTTTACGATTTTGACTATTTGTATCCTTATTTTTCAATGAAAAGTGTTTACACTCAATATACTTACAGCTTTCAAGCCTTTTTTCTTTGACTTTACAGTCACAGAGAATTAACCATGAAATACTTGTACGTCACTATAAGATGTTGCACGATGTAGCGGAACAAATATGTGTCATAGAAGACACACGTCGTATTTATGAAGATTATAAATCTGGTTTAACCAGTATTGAGGAAACCGATATGCCACAATACAAAGCACCCTTACGTGATATGCACTTCGTTTTGCATGAGTTATTAAATGCTGAAGAACATTACGCGAAACTCCCTGCATTCCAAGAAACCGTAAGCCGTGAATTGATTGATCAATATTTAGAAGCTGGCGCGGATTTCTGTGAAAATGAATTATCTCCACTTAACCAAATCGGTGACAGTGAAGGCTGTAAATGGAATGATGGTGTAGTCACCACACCTACAGGCTTTAAAGCAGCCTATGACAAATATGTAGAATTAGGCTTCCCTTCTCTTTCAGTTCCAGAAGAGCATGGCGGTCAAGGTTTACCTGGTTCTTTAGCAACAGCTATTTCTGAAATGGTGGGTGCGGCAAACTGGGCGTGGGGTATGTACCCAGGTCTTTCACATGGTGCGGTTCGTACGATTGAGCATCATGGTTCTGCTGAGCAAAAAGCAACATATTTACCTAAACTTGTTTCAGGTGAGTGGACTGGTACTATGTGCTTAACAGAATCTCATGCAGGTTCTGACTTAGGGATTATCCGTTCTAAAGCTGAGCCACAAGCAGATGGTAGCTATGCAATCTCTGGCGAGAAAATCTTTATCTCTGCTGGTGAACACGATATGGCGGAGAACATCGTTCACATCGTCTTGGCGCGTTTACCAGGTGCTCCTAAAGGTACTAAAGGTATCTCGTTATTCATCGTACCTAAGTTCAATGTAAATGCAGATGGTTCTATTGCAGACCGTAATGCAGTTCGTTGTGGTTCAATTGAACACAAAATGGGTATCCACGGTAACGCAACGTGTGTGATCAATTTTGATAACGCAAAAGGTTTCTTGATTGGACCTGAAAACCGTGGTTTACATGCAATGTTTACCTTTATGAACACTGCACGTATTGGTACTGCTGTTCAAGGTTTAACAGCATCTGAATCATCTTTCCAAGGCGCACTTGCATATGCGAAAGATCGTTTAGCAATGCGCTCACTTTCTGGTCCTAAAGCACCAGAGAAAGAAGCTGATCCAATCATTGTTCACCCAGCTGTACGTAACATGTTGATGACGCAAAAGGCATTTGCTGAAGGTGGCCGTGCATTGGTTTACTTCTTATCTCAATATGCAGATATCGTAGAGCAAGGTGTCACTGAAGAAGATCGTAAATTTGCTGACAACATCTTGTCATTATTAACACCAATTGCGAAAGCGTTCTTAACTGAAACAGGTTCTGAATCAGCGAAACACGGTGTACAAGTATTTGGTGGTCACGGCTTTATTTCTGAACATGGTATGGAGCAAATTGTACGTGATACACGTATCTCTTGCTTATACGAAGGTACAACTGAAATCCAAGCACTTGATTTGTTAGGCCGTAAAGTATTGGGTACGCAAGGTGCAATGTTGAAAGACTTCACCAAGATCATCCATAAATTTGCTGAAGCAAACAAAGACAATGCTGAACTGAAAGAATTTGTTGAACCACTTGCTGCTCTAAACAAAGAGTGGGGTGATTTAACCATGCAAATCGGTATGAAAGCAATGCAAAACCCGGATGAAGTTGGCGCAGCTGCGGTTGACTACCTATACTTCTCTGGTTATGTAACACTTGCATTCTTATGGGCTCGCATGGCGCTTGTCGCACAACAAAAGCTTGCTGAAGGTTCTACTGAAACTGGCTTCTATAATGCAAAAATTAAGACTGCGCGTTTCTACTTCAAGAAAATCTTACCACGTGTTCGCTCACATGTTGACGTGATCGCGGGTGGCTTAGATCCATTGATGTCATTAGATGCAGAAGACTTTGCATTCTAATTAGAATGTCGAGTTAGACATTTAAAAAACTGTACTCAAGAGTGCAGAAATAGAGAAAGGACGGTCATAGCTTTGGCAGTCCTTTTTCTTTATAAATAGAGCGTTATTTACTTAGACCATCTAACAACATACATGTTTGTTGGTTAAACTGATCTAAGTCTACAGATTCAAACAATAAACAGGTGAACGAACATGCCAATTTATAATGCGCCACTTGCAGATATGAAATTCATTCTGAATGACGTTTTCAATGCAGAGCAATTCTGGCAAGCCAACGAAAAGCTTGCACATGTTGATGCGGCAACGGCTGAAGCAATTTTAGAAGAAATGGCTAAATTTGCACAAAATGTTACGCTTCCTTTAAACCGTACAGGTGATGAAGAAGGCGCTCATTATGAAAATGGCAAAGTCACGACACCTGCTGGTTTTAAAGAAGCATTCCAACAATATGCTGAAGGCGGTTGGATTGGCCTAGGTGCTGAAGAGGAATGGGGTGGCCAGGCAATGCCAAAAATGCTGACTGTACTTGCAGATGAAATGTTATTTGCTACCAATCCATCATTCATGCTCTACCCGCTTCTCTCTGTCGGTGCTGGTATGGCGTTAAACAGCTATGCATCTCAAGAGCAGAAAGAAACCTATTTACCTAAAATCTATTCAGGTGAATGGTCTGGAACGATGTGTTTAACTGAACCTCATGCAGGTACAGATTTAGGGATTATCAAAACTAAAGCTGAACGCAACCAAGATGGTACGTACAACATTACTGGTACTAAAATCTTCATCACTGGTGGTGACCATGATCTTGCTGACAACATCATTCACCTTGTTTTAGCAAAAACACCTGATGCACCTGCGGGTTCACGCGGGATCTCACTCTTTATCGTGCCTAAATTCCTTGTTAATGCTGATGGTTCATTGGGCGAACGTAATACAGCGGGTCCTGGTTCAATTGAACACAAAATGGGAATCAAAGCGTCTGCAACATGTGTCATGAACTTTGATGCAGCCAAAGGCTTCCTTGTTGGTAAAGAAAATGAAGGACTAGCAGCGATGTTCGTGATGATGAATTACGAACGTTTGTCGATGGGTATTCAGGGCCTAGGTGCTTCTGAATATGCATACCAAAATGCAGCACAATATGCGACTGATCGTGTACAAGGTCGTAGTGCAACAGGTGTTAAATCACCAAACAAACCTGCTGACAGCATCCTTGTACATGGTGATGTACGTCGTATGTTGCTCAATGCGCGTGCCAACAATGAAGCTTCTCGTGCATTTGCTGTTTACGTTGGTCAACAACTTGACATTACTAAATTTTCAACCGATCCTGAAGCTGTAGCGAAGGCAAATAATCGTGTTGCGTTATTAACACCAATTGCTAAAGCCTATTTAACGGATACAGCTTTTAATGCCACGATTGACGCGCAAATGGTGTTTGGTGGCCATGGCTATATTCGTGAATGGGGTATGGAACAATGTGTTCGTGACTTACGTATTGCACAAATCTATGAAGGCACCAATGGCGTTCAGTCACAAGATTTAATTGGTCGTAAAACAATTAAATGTAATGGTGAATTCATTGCTGAATATATTGAAGAAATCCGTGATTTTGCTAATGGTCTAGATACAGACTTAAACTTCATTAAAGATGCGACTTTAGATATTGCAACTGAAGTAGATATGATTACGCAGCATATTTTAGAACGGGCTAAAGAAAATGCTGATTTCGCAAATGCTGCGGCAGTAGAGTATTTACATGTCGTTGGGTTATTAAGCTTCTCTTATATGTTTGCTCGTATTGCCAATGCTGCAAAAAATAAGCAAGGTCAATTCTACCAAGACAAACTTGCATTGACTCATTACTTCATCCAACGCCTCTTGCCTGATTTAAATGCACGTGTTGCTAAAATCAAAGCAGGGGCAGAAGTTATTATGAATTTCAGCGAAGATTATTTTACGAATCAGGCTTAATTTCATCATCAACTGAAATAAGACATTAAAACGCCCGATCATTCGGGCGTTTTTTTATTTACAACTAATGCTTTTTTTTAGAACATTTACTGTTCTATAGTCAAACCACCTAATTATTCATACAAGTAATTTCTATCAAGTCATTGATCAGAAATGAAATTTACGTTTTTGTATAAACTTTTAGAAACCGTTGATTATCGATTCAATTTTGTACTTTTGAATCCTAGATGATTATCCTACCGTGGAGCGACATGGATGTCGCTGTTGGGTGGGAGTACAGGACGTACCCCTCGCCCATGAGCAAAAACAAAGCACTGCTTTGTTTGCAGCGCAAGGTTTGGCATCGCCTACGCAAAGCAATTTAAACTTTGGTTGTAAGATGTGACATTGCAAGCTTTTTATACTCAAACAATTTTATTTTTCCATACAGTTGATTTAATTAAAAATATTAATTAAGAAAAATTATATCGTGTGGCTATAAAAGTTGACCGCAATATAAATCAAGTTGCATCAGAAAATCTTACTTTGGATAAAACTTCCGAATTGATTCAGCCATCTCTGGAGTTTGGGTTTGCAAAGCATTTGCTGCACTTGTGGCATCCACAGCACTGCGATTTTGACTGACTTTAAATTTTCCTAAGATTGAATCTATTTCGATCTCAATCGCCACAATTTTTTCTAATTGCTCTTCGATATAATCATTCGGCGCATCCCCCATTTTCCAAGGTACAATCTGTGGTGCTTCATGCTGACGTGTCAATCGCGCCAAAATACCCCGCAAATATTTTTCATCATCTATTTTTCGAATTGTTCCCTTCACATGCACAACACGATAATTCCATGTCGGTACTTCCCGATGATGCTCAAATTTTCCTAGATACCAATTCGGTGAAATATAACTTTGCTCAGCATGGAAAATCACATAAGCCGATTCAACCTGTTCTAACAAGTTAAATAAAGGATTAGCTTTGGCGATATGTCCACGTAACAATCCAGACTTGCCAGCTGAACGATCCAATTCAAAAGGAATATGATTCGCTTCAATTTCACCGTCATAAGTAACCATCAAACTTCCCAATGGATTCTGTTCAATTAAATCGAAAAGTTCAGTGAGATTCTCTTGTTTAAAATGAGTAGGAAGATACATGTTTTTTCCTAATACTCTTTCGAGCCATCTGGGCTGGTTTTAAATATTTCAGGTAATTCAGCATTTTCAGTAAAAGCTTCACCTTTAAAAATATTAACCACTTCAATTTCCCCTATAATTTGCTGATTAAACTCGTCTAGTCGCTCAGCTGGGATCCATAACTCCTGACAAAAATCATCACCAACCGTATGTACTTCAAACTGAGCCAGATACTCATCATTCAATTCAAACCGTGTGACATAGCCAATATAACCACTTGCTTGATCTTTGGTATTCCAATCTAAAGCAATTTTTTCAGCATACTTCTGATTTAAAACAGGATAGAAAATAGGTTGCCAATACAATCTTGGTGGGAAATTTTTAAAGCCACTCTTTTCAATCAATTGATATTCAAAAAGTCCAATTGGTCGGTACAAATACATTGTTATTCCTTTAATTGTATTGAAAATAATCTATCTATAGACTAATCAGGTGAAATGATCAATTTCTTAATTAAATAGTTGTTATTTATTCGCCATAAACATTTTACTTCACTTTTCATGTGCATGAAATTTGCATAGTGTTTAATGATAAAGAACACACGCAAATGGAGGATGTTATGAATAAAGATCCACGTATAGAAAAAATAGAAAACCTCCTCGATAAATTGGGCAATATTGCAGTAGAAGCATTTCATTATATTGCGTTGTTTATCATTGGCTGTATGATCGCTTGGTCAGCGGTACATACAATTATTGAAATTTTAACCATGAAACAATACGCCAGTATTGATGATATTTTGTTGTTATTCATCTATTTGGAATTAGGCGCAATGGTGGGGATCTATTTTAAGACCAATCACATGCCTGTACGTTTCTTAATCTATATCGCAATCACCGCACTCACGCGATTACTAATTTCAGATATTCAGCATGACCATAAAGCCGATATGGATTTAGTGATTATCACAGGGTCAGTTTTAATCTTAGCCATTGCAATTTTGATCGTGAGATATGCTTCTTGGACATATCCTTCTGTTATTCGTGATAAGCACACTGAAAAATCATTACCACACGGTAAAACACCGCGACCAGAAGACGATGAGTTGGCTTAGTCTGCCCCCTCTCCTCTTAATCTAAACCTAAGCCCTTCTTCCTAAGCAAAATCAAAACAATACTTTATTGGAGCGCAAAACAACAAGGAGAAGGGGCTTTTTAATATGTTAAAACTCTTGTATGCATTCATATTGATCATAATGACGTTTTTAAATCATGTTCAACGATTATTAGGCACTTGTAAATAACGACCATTTTGGAAAATCCAATGCATACCAACCTGAGGATCAGGTAAACCATAACGGCGCCAATCACTAATTAAGGTGTATTGTGAGCTTTCTATATGACCGCCCTCTCCATTTACATAACCATAGCTAGTACCGGAATACTCAGTCTGAGTTGGAAACTGGTGATTATAAATAATCGTCACACCATTTTGTGGTGGGTAACTTGGATATGGGGCATTTGGATGCGGATAGGGCCTATTTGGATAACTTGGGTACGTTGGATAGGAATGCTGGTATTGAGGTCGAACAGGAATCTCCTGTGACATTTGGCGGCCATATTGATCTGTATATTTATAGGTCGTTGTTGGATATTTCTTTTGAGGCCGCTCAACACTGCGATAATTCGCCCAATCTTTAGCGTCTGCCCATGTCATTGTTGAAGTTGCTGAAAGCATCAACATCAAGACACTTAAACTGAGTATCTGTTTCATTTCAACCTCCAAACTTGAACGTATACACAACAGCTTAATATATCATTCAAGATAAATAATGGATGAATTGCAGTCAAAATTTAATCTTCTTTATTGTTTATACATCAACTTAGGTAAATTCTGACATCAATCTGATAAAATATAATTTTAATCTGATGAGTGCTGTATTGTGGCTGAACTGAGCTTTGACCGTTTACATCAATTTTTTTGCAAAATCCCAAGTGTGCAAGAAGCATTTATTGATAGCTATGGTTCAGATGGCAAACAAGCATGGTGGTTTAAATTTCAAATCAATATTGACCACCCTTTAGCCTGGCAAACTGTGCAAGAACTTGGTCACGTTTTAAATTATATTTCTAAAAATGAACGTCTTCCGACTCAGTTTTTACCCGTATCTCCTCCTCCGTATATGAATGGTGAGGCGAAACAATTTTTAGCTTGGGTGATTCAATGTAACCATGCAGATTTTTCACCTGATGTGGTGTGTGACTGGTTAGAGGCACGTCTCCCAAAACCTGTAGATGATGAAAGCCAATGGAAAATCAAAACTGATTTACATGAGTTAGATCATATTTCAAATAAAGATTTGGATGAGTTAGTTCCACCAAATCCGCAGTAATTCAATCTACATGAATCTCAAAAATTTAGAATTATGCGGTAAGAAGCTCAAATATCGACTTGAGCTTCTTACTCACTTATATTTTTAATTTATTTTGCAAATGCAGTACTTCTGCTTTCAACCAATTGAAATACCAACTATCAAATTTTTGTCTACTTCCACTCTCATCCAATATAGGCGCAATCCCACCCCATAGATCTCGAGAATCGATCCATATCTCACCTTTTGATGGTCCAGTAATGACTAAAAAATAATATTCACCACAACCAATACCACAAATAGGCAAAATCCCATTGAGCTCAAAGTTTTCATAATACTGATCACGTGGATTTTCACCATGATGCTGAATAAATCTTTCAAACTCTTCGGTTGTTGGTTCGATGCGCTGAAATAATTTATCTCTAAATTCAGTATTATACTTTTCTAACCACTGGTTAAACTGCTCAGCAAGTTCCTCCCAATTTTCCAAATTATATGCATCGACAAATGGAAATGGTGTTTGCAGATCAATTAAAATATCCCCCAAAATTAGACATTGGTCCTTATGGAATATTACTTTTAAAATTCCCAGATCAGGTCCTATCCCAGCACTTTCCCAGGTATCCCCTGTACCATTACCAATTTCAGTTAAAAATCTTTTATATTCAATTGGTATTTCAACTTGATTGAGTGTTTCAAACTTAGAGAGCATGTCAATGTCAACCTGAGTGGCTAACGATTTAAAAATTAAATCTTTTTGCTGAATCGATAATTGTTCTTTTTCAATAAACTTTTCTATCAACTGCTGATAAATATTTAAGTATATTTTTATTGTTTCAATCATTTACTCTAACTCTGCTTATCTTTTTCTTATCCACCTAGACTCCCTCATTGATAAAGGAATCTAGGCAAAATAAATACTAAAACGTCGACAAACCACTCCATTCCATAAAATGGTAAACCCCGTATTTAAGTTTTGACTCATCAGCGTATTTGCTGTAATCCACACTCATTTGACGACCATTTAAGTTTGACCAAGCCGTATTAAAATACTGTTCAGCATCGATAAAGACTTGTTGTTGTGGATTGCCAACCACGCGTAAATCAGTTTCCAAATTATAATTTTTTAAATTACGTGCGGTAAAGTTGGCAGAACCTAAAATCATTTCCGCAGATTGCGCATTATGCTTTACGATCATCTTACTATGGCACTGCTCACCTTGGGTATTACACCAACGCACATCAATTCCTGCGTCATTTAACTCTGAAGCCACTTGACGGTTTGGGATACCATTTTTTTGACGACCAAATGCATCTTTATTGGGATCAAGCAAGATACGTAATTTCACTCCACGTTGCTTGGCAGCAACTAAACCTTTAATAATTTGGCGCTCTGACAAATAGAACATGGCTAAATCAATTTGATCATTGGCTTTTGCTGACGCCAACATGTTTAAGACTGCATCATAAATTGCTTTTTCAGTGAGTACTTGAACCTGAGGATCATTCGGATTTTCAGGTAGTTTGCCAAAGGCAACAAAAGGCGTATCTCCTCCCGACATATGCGCGACGGTTTGTTCAGTATTTAAAATATCTGTTGCAGTTGCCCCGTCAACCATTAATGCAATGTTAGAGTGACGTGAACTACCATCATGAGGATTGGCGGATGTGACGATGGTTTTCCAACCTTCCGCTGTATCGACCACGATGGTTTTACGATGATTGGCTTTAAAATTAAATAAATTTAAATAACTACGGACTGTAATTTTTTCTTTACCAAATGGATTATTCAGCCAGCCTTTATTTGGATTATTGCCAATATCCTGACAACATAAATACCATATTCCAGACCAAGTAGGATTAGATGCGCGGAGTGGTGTTAAATTCGTTTCAATCACATCAATACCGCCTAAACGTAATTGACGATATTGTTCAGGCTGAATTCCACCATAAACAGAATTGATAGGATCGGTAATAAACTTAATTTCTAAGCTTGGGTTTACAATTTTTTCATTAATCAAGGCTTGGGTTAATTGCTTGGTTAATTCTCGTTGCTGAACTTTAGAATCGCCGACTTCACTGTTAAATAGAAACATATCGATCACAATGGTAGTCTTGGCTTGCTTAATCAGCTGTAACACTTGATCAAAGATATGTTGATCAAGTTGCTGCTTCCCTTGCGCATCAATATAAGTTTCATCGGCAATAAATTTTACATTGGCATGACGCAATGGTCCGGTAAAATTCAGCCCTTTAGGAAGCGGTTTATAAACATGATAAATCGCAGATGAGAGATATCCTAAGGCCAATATGCCGATAATAATGCCGAAATAACGACGTTTTGACCAATTCAGTTTGTTTTGAATTTTATTGAAGATACGCATAAGAAAAGACCTAGACCAATTTAGGATCTATCAACATTTCATATATAACTTGCGTTGTCGGCTAAAATTGAGCAAACGAGGCATGAAATGAAGAGAATAGCGAGACTATTTTCAAGTTTCATAACGATGTTTGAGATAATTTTAACCACAACCCTTGAGGGACTAGAGTGTTTTTTGATGCTACATCGTTATGACCTACTCATTTAGATCACTAAATTTCATAGATCATGCCTTGTATCCTCTAAAAAACACTCGTTGTCGCAAATACAGATGAAGTATTGGCAGACCCTTAGAGCCTAGGTCGAATTCCTTTATTTTTCAATAACGATTTGGTGAATGATTGCAAATAATTAGAACTTATAGTCCATACCTATGACAAAGTTACGTCCAATTTGTGGAATATTCGATAAGAAAGAAGTGTGTTCATAAATCTTCTCGTCCAACAGGTTGTTGGCTTTAAAGAATACTTTCGCTTCTTGTTTGTTGGCCAAAGGATATTGATAAGCAACACCTAGGTTCACCATGTTATAACCTTTGGTTTCTTGTTCATAAGACGCAAATTTATCTTGGTTAAATACATGTGAATATTCTGCTAAACCAGACCAACGCTCATCAAACTCAGCATTTACACGAGCGCCTAAACGACCAGCAGGAACACGTGGTGCATTTTCATCTTCAATTTTACCGCGTACATAGTCACCAAACAGGCTGGTTTTATACACATCATTCCACTGATAAGCGACTTCACCTTCTGTCCCGTAGAACTTGGCTTTATCTTGACTGTATTTGATCAAACGGAAGTTTTCGTATTGATCCAAAGTTTTGGCATAAATATAGTTATCAAACCAATTTTGATAGACATGTACATGATAGCTCAACTTGTCATTGTCATAATGAAGACCTAATTCCACATTGTTTGACTTCTCTTTATTTAAGTCTTGATTGCCCAATTCATAAGTATTGGTCGCATAATGCTTTCCATCAGCATAAAGTTCTTGTGCTAAAGGCAATCGCTCTTGATGAGAACCCGTTAAAGAGAGCGTGTAATTTGGTGCAAATGCCCAATTCACAGCACCAGAATATGAGAATGCATTACCATCAAAGTCTTTTTGAGCTGAATCAACATCCACTGTTTGATGATCAAAACGAGTCCCTAATTCCACATGAAAATCACCAAATTGGCGATGCTCTAAGCCAAATACACTATATTTTTGGGTTTTATTTGGCGCAAGAACCGCTTCTTCACCTGTGATATCTAATTTTTGCTGGCTGGCTTGAACACCCCACACGCCTTCCCAAGCAGCAATCGGATTGTGTAACAACTCAACACGACCTTCATAACCTTTGCTCTTGAAGGTTGTCATTGCTGTACTTCCTTCAATTTCATCATGTTGATAGTCGGTATAACTTGCTTGTGCACGAAGTTTTTTAAAGCCAGCAAAAGGTTCATTGAGCTCAGAACGGAAATCATAACGTTCTGTTTTCATATCAATCCATGGCCCTGCTTCAGCATGATCATGCTCTTCCTCACCATGCCCATGTCCATGTCCTTCATCATGGTCATGGCCTGCATGATCATCATCGTGCCCACCACAGTGGAGTGATAAACCATGTAAATGGCATGACTCATATTCATGACTATGTCCAGGTAAACCGTATTGATCTTGGCGGTTGCTATAAGACACACCCGCAAAACCACGTTCACCGATCCAAGATAAGCCCACATTTACATTTTCAGACTCTGAAAATGTATTGCCAACTCGACGCTCTTTTGTACTATGTGCATGATCACCATGTTCTTCTGTTACGATATAGTTCGGGGTAATGTAATCATTGGCATCACGTTTTAAACCTTCTACACGTAATGCAACATTTGAACCTAATCCAACAGTCACCCCAGCATTTGCCATTTTTTCATCGTTGCCCGTGTTATAACGCAGACCAACATTGCCTTCATAACCATTTTCAGGCATCGCTGTCGGAATCTTGCTGTCAACCACATTGACTAAGCCACCCACAGACCCAGCCCCATATAATAATGTTGATGGTCCACGAATAACTTCAATTTTTTGTGCAAGTTGCGGATCTACAGTGACAGCATGATCTGGTGACAAGCTTGAAACATCCATGGTTTCTGTTGCATTCTGAGTCACTTTAACCCGCGCACCCTCTTGCCCACGAATTACAGGACGACTTGAGCCAGCCCCAAATGTATTGGAATAAATCCCTAGTTCATCTTTGAGTGCTTCGCCTAAGGTCGTGCCAGCCTGTTGTAGTTTTTCACGTGAAACAGTTTCATCTGCAACACCAAAATCTTGGCTTGAACGGACCAAGGGATGCCCAACAACTGTAATGGTCTCTAATTGTTGTGGATTTTTTTCAGTATTGATTTGATCTTCCGCCCAAATAGAAGTTGAAATAACTGCAGAAATGGAAAGTGTTAGGGCGCTTTTGGTAAAAGACATGGGATGCTCTCAAAGCTCAGTATTTTTGGATTACGTTATATTATAACATTTCAATATTTTTGCAATAAAAAACATTTGCTCTTTGGCTTTTTATATAGAATCAGATCAAAACCATTGCTTAACTTTTTAATATCCTAATGCCCTTCACACTTTCACATGCTATTTTAGCGCCGCCTTTGTCCAAACTTTCAGGAAATCGCTTACCGATTGCTGCACTCGCAATTGGCACAATGACACCAGATTTGTATAGAGTATTGGTTAAAACTGAAATTTATTTAAATCATCAATTCAAAGGAATCATCTATCCAGATTTATTGGTGGGATTATTGTTCTGCTTGCTTTGGTATAGTTTATATCGCCCGTTATTATTTAAGTTTTTAGGCATTCAAAAACCATTAAACATTGCTTCTTTTTCAAATTTTTTTCAATTTCTAATTTGGATAGTGTTGGCGATTATCTTAGGTACAGCAACTCATATTATTTGGGACGGTTTAACCCATTTAGATTTTCGAACTTTCGCTTTTAAAGAGTTTTTAGCCCAACCTGTCAGTATGTTTGATCGTATTTATCCTATGCATAAAGTCCTACAAATCGGCTGTTCTGTTGTGGCTTTACCGTTTTTAATGTGGATGGGGTTACATTACTTTTTTAAATATAAAGTCAATCAAATACGAAATCCTAAAATACAAATATTCTGTATAGCCTTATTTACAACCTCTTTTTTTAGCGGTTGCATTTATTATGTTTACATTGCCAAAATCACAGGATTAGCTCCTCAAGACACTGATTTGTATGTACTGATTGGTTTCTTTATGAAAACCTTTACTCAAGCTTCTGTTCTTTGTTTTACTTTTGGCTGTCTTCTATTTCATTATTTAAATTATAAAAAATATTTTTAATGATGCTCTATTTGCCGATTGAGTCACTTAAACTTTCTCGGAATTAGCTTAAATTTATTCTGCAATGTGGTAGTTTTTGCCCCAAGTCCTTGTGACTCACCTCTCAAAGAGGCATAATCTCACATTACATTTTTAGGCGATGCGCTGTTTACGTACTCGCTTCCTTAACCCATATAGTTGGATTTTTAACGCTATGATGCGAACTCATTATTGCGGTTCTTTAACCGAAGCTCAAATTGACCAGACTGTAACGCTTTGTGGCTGGGTACATCGTCGTCGTGACCACGGTGGAGTGATTTTCCTTGATATGCGTGATCGTGATGGTCTCGTTCAAGTCGTCATCGATCCTGATACTCCAGAAGCATTTGCAACTGCGGATAAAGCACGTTCAGAATATGTATTAAAAATTGTAGGACGTGTACGTCGTCGCTATGAAGGCACCGAAAATGCCAATATGGTGAGTGGTCAAATCGAAGTTTTAGGTAAAGAAATCGAAGTTCTTGCTGCATCTGAAACTCCACCATTCCCATTGAATGATGAAAATGCCAATATTTCTGAAGAAATCCGTCTGAAATATCGTTTCCTCGATATTCGTCGTCCAGAAATGATTGACCGTTTACGTTTCCGCTCTAAAGTGACCACGTTAATTCGTAACTACTTAGATGAAAACGGCTTCTTGGATGTTGAAACACCCATTTTGACACGTGCAACACCTGAAGGTGCGCGTGACTATTTAGTGCCTAGCCGTGTTTCAAATGGTAGCTTTTATGCGCTCCCTCAATCACCACAATTGTTTAAACAATTGTTGATGGTTGGTGGTGTAGATCGTTATTACCAAATCGCAAAATGTTTCCGTGACGAAGACTTACGTGCCGATCGTCAACCTGAATTTACTCAAATCGACATCGAAACATCGTTCTTAAACGATGACGATATTATGGATTTGATGGAAGGCATGACCGTTAAGATGTTCAATGAACTTCTTGGTGTGAAATTCGACAAATTCCAACGCATGACTTATGCTGATGCAATGCGTGATTATGCATCTGACAAACCAGACTTACGTATTCCTTTGAAACTTGTAGACGTTGCGGACATGATGCAAGACGTTGAGTTCAAAGTATTTGCAGGCCCAGCAAAAGATCCTAAAGGTCGTATTGTGGCACTTCGTGTACCTGGTGCAGGCTCATTGCCACGTAGCCAAATCGATGAATACACTAAATTCGTTGGAATTTATGGGGCGAAAGGCTTAGCTTATATTAAAGTCAACGAACTTGAAAAAGGCATCGAAGGTCTTCAATCTCCAATCGTTAAATTCATCGAACCAATCGTGCTTGATTTGTTAAAGCGTGTTGGTGCTGAAAACGGTGACATCGTATTCTTTGGTGCAGATAAAGCCAAAGTTGTAAATGATGCAATGGGTGCTTTACGTATCAAGATCGGTCATGACATGAACATGTCAACAACCGAGTGGGCGCCACTTTGGGTCGTAGACTTCCCAATGTTCGAAGAAACTGATGATGGTAAATGGACATCTGTTCACCACCCGTTCACACTTCCAAAATCAAGTGTTGAAGAAGTGAAAAGCAATCCTGGTGCAGCACTTTCTGTTGCTTACGATATGGTATTGAATGGTACCGAAATCGGTGGTGGTTCATTGCGTATCTACACTTTAGAAATGCAAAAAGCAATTTTTGAAGCTTTAGGTATTGGCGAAGAAGAAGCTGAAGAAAAATTCAGTTTCTTATTAAATGCTTTAAAATTCGGTGCACCGCCTCATGGTGGTTTAGCATTCGGTCTAGACCGTTTAGTGATGTTGATGACAGGTTCATCATCTATCCGTGACGTGATTGCTTTCCCGAAAACCAAAACTGCTGAGTGTCCATTAACTCAAGCACCTGCACCAGTTGAACCAAATCAATTACGTGACTTGGGTATTCGTTTACGCGAAAAACCGAAAGCTGAAGAATCTAAATAATTTTTAATTGTTTCATCAAAAACCCTGCTTTATGCAGGGTTTTCTGTTTTTCATATGCATTTTATTTCGATAGGTTCTAATTGAGATAAGTTCTCATAAATGGCATACTATCGCTGTTAACTTTTGAGGTGAAAACCTATGGCTATGCGACCTAATGTACTTCGTCATACAATTATTATCATTGTATTTTCAGTGGTTCAATGGGGATTTATGCGTTATATCCTAAGCCATCAGTTGTTTAATTTAGATACTTATCAACGTATTCTATATTTCAGCATGAGCAGTTTTATTGCTGGTTTCTTTATTATTTCAGCACTAATTTATTTGGTGTTGAAAGGCAATGCTGATCGCGACTAATATTAATTAAATGTATAAGCTACTTAAAACTTTCTCTCGATTACCTCTAGGGATGATACAAAGTATTGCTAGAGGTGTGGGGAATTTATTGTTTATGAGTAATTCTTCAGCAAAACGTACCACTGCATTGAATTTAACAGCAGCGTATCCCGAGCTTGATGAACAACAACGCAATCAACTGATTAAGGCCAGTTTAAAAAGCCAATGTATGACTTATGCAGAGTCAATTAAAATTTGGGGATCTTCTCCAGAATTCGCCTTAGCCCAAATTAAACAGGTTTATAATGCTGATATTTTTCTCAATGCCTTGAAGAATCCCAATGGCTGTATTGGTGTGGTACCCCATTTTGGAGCATGGGAGCTCATGAATGCGTGGATCAACCAACATACTCATCCTGTTATCATGTATAAACCAAGTAGAGATAAAGACTTAGATCGATTTATGTTAGAGTCTCGCCAACGCTTAAATGCAACATTAGTACCCACTGATGATACTGGTGTACGGGCCTTATTTAAACATTTAAAACAAGGTGGATTTACTGCCATCCTTCCCGACCATATCCCCAAAGAGTCTGGCGGTATTTATTCTGAGTTTTATGGGCAAAAAGCATTTTCATCAACTTTACTTTCAAAGCTTGCTGCAAAAACCCAATGTTCCGTCGTGGGTTTAACTTGTGTTCGCCGCTCTGATTTCTCAGGTTTTGATTTACATTTTACCGCACTATCACAAAATATTAATTCTAAAGATTTACAGCTTTCAGTCGATACCTTGAATAAAGAAATGGAACGAATGATTAGTATTGCTCCTGAACAGTATTTATGGGGCTATAAACGATTTAGGAAATTAGAGGGTGGCAGGAATTTGTATAAATAAGCAAATTCATGTCCACCAAACAGAACTTCAAAAATTAACAGCTAAAACATTAGTTTCAACGAAATTTTATTTTCACAGTCCGAATGCCTTGTCTAAATTTTGCCAGCTTAATCATCATTTTTTGAATTTGTCTAATAACTCTTGAACATTCTTTTTTCAATTTATCACTAAATTTCAATTTTTTCTTTTTCAGATACTTCCCTTTTCTAATATTTCTAACTTCTTCCAAGGCACTTGGAAACTGTGTATTACCATTCGTCAATATCATATCCTGAATACACAATGCGGGGCTAAGCTGATACACTTCTAGCTCTGGGCACTCTCTAAACAAAAAATGATCCACAGGGATTAATGCTTTCGATTCAACAATAAAATTCAGCAATTTTTTTGCTACATCTTGCGATATGATATATCCGCCACATCCCATATGCGCTTCACGTAATAACAATAGCTTACGGGCATCGGGAGCCGAGAGATTATGTTGTTTTAACGCTACACCAATTTTTTTATAAAAGACCTCTAACTTAATCACAGAACATTCTTTTGGAATCCATACATCATCCAATAAAAAATCTTTTGCATGATCACCTAAATAGATATCATCTTCAAATATTGCAATATAATCGAGTTGCTCATCTATTGCTTTTTTCCATAACAGCATATGGCTCAGCAAGCAACCGACTTCATTTTGGTGTAAAGCTGTTGTATACCCGACCAGGCCAAGTTTAGATGTCGCGATGTCTATATTCACAGGCGTAATCGCATCAAAAAATTCAAAATCTACTTCTTGTTTTGTAAATTCAGCTACAATATGCTTACGGCGCTCTTGAGCAGTTGATAAACTAATGACAAATTTTTTCATAAAAACTCTTACAACAATTACTCATAAATTTAATTTTGAGATCGACTCCACGATAAAGATCAATGTTCATTTAAATTAATCGCATTTAGCGATATACTATACGGCACCACTCTAATAAATGTGATTTAGGGGCTATAAATAATGATTAGTGAAAACATTAAAATTTTTGTAGGTTGCGATCCAAATAACTGTGATCTTGAACAACTCATGGTATTAGAACATAGTGTTCGTAAACATACACAGCATAATGTTGAATTTATTTGGATGCAACTTAGTCATGACATAAATAGTCCGTGGTATAGCGACCAAGAAACAGGTAATGGATGGTCTACAGAAAAATGGGCAACACCTTTTTCTGGTTTCCGTTGGGCAATACCTGAGTTATGTAATTTCACAGGTCGCGCAATTTATATGGATGCTGATGTGGTCGTACTCTGTGATATTGCAGAACTTTGGTCACACCCTATGAATAATGATGCAATCGTTATCGCTAAAGGCGGAAAAAGTACAGCGCGTTTATGTACTTGTGTATGGGATTGTGAGAAAGCCAAACAATACCTCCCACCACTTGATGAAATCCGCACTAATCCAGAGAGTCATAAAAATTTAATGCGTCTTATCAAAGACAAGCCTCAATTAGTTGAACCTTATCAAGATTCTTATAATAATATTGATGGTGAAGACTTAGCGATTGAACAAATCAAAGTATTACACTACTCGGACATGGGAACTCAATTTAGTCATAAATATGCAATTCCACGTCTTGCCAAAGCGAATCAAAAACATTGGTTTGATGGCAAAATAATGCCTCATCCTCGCCAAGATTTGGTTGAGTTATTTGATCAATATTATGCGGAAGCACTAGAGCTTGGTTATAAACCTGAAAATTATTTAATTGAACCTTTTGGAACTTTTTCAAAAGCAACTCAAATTAACTACCAAGGGAATAAAGTGACTCGCCCAGACCAAGAAACCAATTGGTTGAGTAAGCAAATCCGAAAAATTAAAGCTAAATTTAAAAAGCCCACATTTACTTTAGATGGATAAATTGTCGAATAGACATTTTATCCATCTTCAATCCTTTTCTCATTACGACTCTATATGAACCATAAAACACCAAAATCGATTCAATTATTCTTTTCAAATTTTGTTTTAAGAAATATCTATAAATTTATTTATAAACATAGCCATCCTAAAACACATCGACATAATCGTAAATACTGGCCTTATTATTCCGTTAAAAGGAACGAACTTGGTGGAATTGATCAGGTGTATTTTCGTAAGAAACTCATTGCTGACAATTCAGTTATGCCTACACGCTCTTGTAAAAAAAGCATGCTGGTTGCAACTGGTCCTTCCGTTCAAAAATGCCCAGAAGATGTTTTTAAAAGACAAGATATAGATTATATCGGAATTAATGGTTCAATCTCATTGGACTATGTTCAATTTAAATATTATGTCATTATCGACTTTAATTTTACTAAAAATCGTTTTGATTTAGTACTCAAAGTACTTCAAAGTCAATGTACTTTTTTCACCACTCATCGCTGTCTAGACATCATTCTAAGAAGAATCAATCCTGACCAAATTAAATGTCAGATCAAAGTCATTGAAACGATTACGGATGGTGTAACTGAACGATTTTTAGGTCCCCGTCTCACTATTAATCCCCATCAAGACTATTTTTATTTAGAAGATGGTAAAGGATTTTCTCTGCATATTCGTGATTCTATTTTTGATTATTTCACAGTGTCATATGTCGCATTACAAATTATTTATTCTCTGTCTTATGAAGAAATTTATTTAGCAGGTTTAGATATGAATAACTTTAATCAACCACGTTTTTATGAAAAAAGCGGTAACAAACAACCAACGATGCTTGACCAATACTTAACGGAAATATTTCCAGCATTTGAGGCCGCTTCTCACTATTTAAACAAGCAGAATATTAAAGTTTACAATCTTTCACTGAAAAGTGCGATAGAGTCTTTTGAGAAATTAGATCCAAAGCTTTTATAAAGTTTTGGATTCACCTTAGCTCTTAATTTGTTTTTAATATGCAAACCAAAAATTTCCGTGATGATATCAACGGGCTTCGCGCCTATGCTGTAATACTTGTTGTTCTATTCCATTTTGGGGTTTCAGGATTTTCTGCTGGATTCTTAGGTGTCGATGTTTTCTTTGTTATTTCTGGTTATCTAATGACCAAAATCATTATTGAGAACCTTGAAAAAAATAGTTTTTCTTTTATAAACTTTTATTTAGCAAGAATCACACGAATTTTTCCTGCACTTTTCTTTGTCATCTTAATCATGACAATTTGCGGATGGTTTTTTTTCATCCCAGAAGACTTCAAACTGTTTGCTAAAGATGCAAAATATAGTCTAAGTTTTTTATCTAATGACTTATATTATCGTCAAGCAGGTGATTATTTTGCAGTAAGTTCTCATGATAAGGCCTTACTTCATACATGGTCTTTATCAGTAGAATGGCAATTTTATATATTATTTCCTATTCTTGTTTATTTATATTTTAAAATTATTCAAAATAAAAAATTCTTAGGAATATTTTTAATTTTATTATGTATTTCATCTTTAAGCTTCTCAATTTATATCTCTTCTAAAGACTCAATCTATGCTTTTTTTAAGCTCACCTCTCGTGCTTGGGAGTTGCTTGCGGGTGGCTTGGCTTATTATTATTTTAGAACATATACGCCAACTCAACCCATAAAATATTTTTTTGAACTTGTTGGTTTTTCATTCATTGCACTAAGCTTAGTCCTGTTTGGTCAAGATACAATCTGGCCAAGTTATAACGCATTAGTTCCTGTAATTGGAACGATGCTTATTCTTATTGCTAACCAACAAAATTCAGTTTTCACCAAATTTAAATTTATTCAAAATATAGGCAGTGCTTCTTACTCTATTTATTTGTGGCATTGGCCAGTTGCCTTTTTACTTGGATATTTTTTCTTTGAAAAAAACATAGTCAATATTAGTCTAGGGATTCTGATCTCTTTTATTTTAGGCTGGTTAAGCTATAAATATATTGAAAGTTCAAGAAAATATTTAGTCAGTATTAAGGTATATTACTGCTATTTATTATTCTTTATCATCCTGATCTCTTCATCCGCACTCTATTCATATATAAATAAAGACGGTTTAAAAAATCGTGCCGATTCACTCTATTTAAAACACAATGAAAAACTTGAAATGCCAAAGGTTTCCAATGGCTGGTGTTTTTATAATATTAAAGATGATCACAGCCTTAAGGTAGGTCAACAAGGACTTGAATGCCATATTGGATCGAAACAAACTGATGCTCAAAAAGTACTTTTATTTGGTGATTCTTTTGCTGGACATAATATTCCCTTTTGGCATTATCTGGGTAAAAAACTCAACTTAAATATCCATGCAATTACTACAAATTGGTGTTATCCAAGTACGGATGATCAATTCACAGGGGATAAGAATTCAACGGCCTACCAGCAATGTATGATTAATCGAAATTACTTAAAAAACAATATAGATCGATATAGTGTATTAATTTTTGCAGGTCGCTGGTCCGATATTGTGCAACAGCATCAAGAACAAAGTTTTAAAAATTTGCTCGAACTAGCGAATCAATCACATAAGAAAGTGATTGTAATGTCTGAGCCTTATGCATTTGATGCAAACATTAGCATGTTATACAAACGGTCATTGTGGTTACATCGAAATTTCAATCTAAATAGTTATTTTGATAATGTTAAAGCTAAACAGCAAAAAAATGCTTCACGGCTCATTACAGATACGACTCAGCACTATCCAAATACGTTATTGCTCACTCAAGCAGATTTGTTTAAACCAAATCATATGGCAAAAGAAAGTATTCCTTACTCTTTGGATGGTCGCCATTTATCTGTTTTTGGTTCATTGTCCTCTGAAGAGTATTTTACTCAACAGCCTAAATATAAAGTACTTAAACAGTTTTTATCTACTTCAAACTAGTTAAAAATTTGGGTCAGCTAGGATTTTAGTCTAAATAAGCTTTGATTTCAGAAAAGAGATCAAAGCTTATTTTTTAACATGATTGAATGAGTTCTAAGTTAAAAATCAATAAAAGATCCTTTAAAATACATTCCTTTATCATAATATTGGCATAAATAATTACGCTCTTTTCCTGCAAGTTTTATTAACTTAGGATATTCTTCAGCTGGATAATTAATTGCCATATCAATCAAAATCTTTTCTTTTACCCAGCGATTTTTCACTTGGTAGTAAAAGGCATTTTCATCACAATCGATTAAAGTAATGCTTGGGAAAGATCGTCTGAGCACTTTCTGACATGCGACATAAGCCACTAAATATTCCAAATTACTAATTCTTTGAAAAATATCTTTGCTATTTTTTTCAGTTTTTTGAATATTTTGTACATAGCATTTAGGCGTTTGTTGAATTGCTAAATATAATTCATCATACCAATGCTTAAAGAAAACATTTTTTTTAACACTTGCCAATAACCAATTCTCCAATACTGGATAATCGATATTCGTAGTATTTTTTTTTCGGTAATAAGAAAAACATTCTGTCTGATTATTTTGCATCAGTTCAGTAATCCAATCCAAATTATCATAAAGAATTATACTGGCATCTAACCAGATCCCACCATGCTGATATAAAAGATCAAATCTGAGTAGATCAGCCTTTTGTTGAGGCGTCGCATCCTTCAATAAAGAAAAATCAATATCACTGTACTCACTTACATTTTTTGGGTTAAGTACATATACTTGATAAGATGGGTTTTTTTCACGAATATTTTCGACACATTTTTCTACAAACTCTGGGAAACGTCCTTCCCAATAAATCCAAATTTTTTTAGGTAACTCAATAGAAGTAGTAACAGGATTAAAAATGAGCTGTCCTGCATAATTATCAATTTTTTTATTGGTATGTCTAATTTTATAATAGTACATCATATGAAATTTAGCTAAATAAAATAATTTTTTAAAAATTTTCATATAATAGATCCACAACGTTTACCTAAAGCAATACTGATAAAAATACATTTTACACAGTATATTTAACCAACAATTATCCAATTACATCTTAATACAATTAAAAATAAAGATGTTTAAGAGCATATACCCGATCACGCCACATACGTTTTTGCTTCTTAAAACCATAAGAATGGTCACGATTTTCTTTCTCTTTACGAGATATTCCCTGTGTTGCAACTGTACCTAAAATATCGCTGTCCAAACCTGCTGGACGAACAAAAGCAGGCCAAACACCTAATCCTTTTCCATTCTTACTCAACCAAGTTTGGAAAAAGATATCAACAGGCATCGCAATTGTTTTACCTTGTGCAATAAACGCCTCAGCACCCTTTCGTGACCAAATTAACCCCAAACCACGAATAGGAAAATAATAAGCGTGCCACAATGAATAGTGATCAAACTGAGTAATGTCTTTGGCTAACTTTTTCTTCTTCGCGGCTAAATTAATCAGATACCAGTCTAAGTCTGGATGCGTATCTAAATAATTTAAAACTTGATCCATAGACTGTTTGAAATCAGCTGTAATTTTCATATCATCTTCTAGGACAACAAGATAATCTGCATCACTTGCTAAAAATTTCTGAGCACAGCCATAATGACTGAGATAACACCCTAGCTCAGAATTGAGTAACCGTCTTCCTAAAGTTTGCTGCGTCAACGCATCATCATAATCCTGAAAAGATGACAATCCTTTGCCACGTCCATCGTAAGCAGAAAAACGCTCAAACTCCCAGTTTACCGCCTGTAACTGTTCTGTTGCGCGAGCAAGTCGCTCATCACTACCATCTAAATTTATCAGATATGTTTTAACTTTCATGATGGGCTTCCTACGATAAAACTTTGGCTGAAATAACTGATTTAGGTAAATAATCATATAATTTATCGATCATTTTAAGACGTACCTGTTCAGCATTCTCAGAATTTAGTTGATCTAAACTTTGGATACAACCATATTTAATATTGCCTTGATTCAATGCTTCTACAAACTCAGGTAAGCTTTCAGCATTCTTCAAATAAGCCAAAGCTAAATCAGATTTTAAAACTGCTTCATTTTTTTGAATCTTTAAATGATTCATCAATGAAATCGGATTTAGCTGTTCGACACTTCTAAATTTATATTTAATCTGTGTTTCTAATAGGTCTGGATGATGCAATAAGTATTCACTTAAAATTTTACGATCTACGCAATGTGGATAATGGTGGATTTCAAAAAATTCTTTAAAGCCTAGAATATCAGCACCCAGCATTTGTGCAATCACATGACCAGGTTGAATCGGTTTATTAAATTTTCGATTTAAAAACTGACGATATTTCAGCTTAGCCTTGTAACTAAAACAACTTTTCCAGTGTCCATAGGTGACGATTTTATTGGCTTCAAGAAAATCTTCAATTTGAGCAGGTGAATTGAAAAAGAAGTCATCATTTAAGTAGATAAAATAATCTGAAAGCCCGTTAATATTCCATAACATGCTTTCAATTGACCGGGTGTTAAACGTGGGTAGAAATTGCGTATAACCAGCAAAAATCTCACGATGATCAACGACACGAATTTTATTTGCATCACAAAGACCTTGTGTTGCAAATTCATTTAAAAATTCAGGCTGCTGATTATCTGTAACAATGAAAATATGACGGCAAAAAGGTACATACTTCAATATAGATGCAATGTTGTAATAGATCTCATCATTACTAGCAAAACGTGTATCGCTCACAGCATCTGAGGCATCTCCACCTGTGAGGTATTGATGACGTTTACGTTTTAACTCAACATCATTGCCATCGACCCAAGCAATCACGATATCAAGGTTTTGCATCTATATTGTTCTCAAATTTTCTAATGATCTAAATAAAATTACTGCCAAGCGTCTTTAATCCAGTCTGAAGGCAACACATAACGATACCATTTACCACCACCGCCAGTCACAGCATCAGGTGGATTAATTTCCCCATGGAAAATAATAATTTTGGCATCTTGTGGCTTTACTGGTGGCTTAAAATAAGCCAATGGTAATTTTTGCAAGCAATGGTATTTATAACTCTTACACCAATCTTTTGGCCAGTAGCTTAGTTTTTGCTGCTGATCGACATACCACGATAAATACTCTTGTTCATTTCGGAATTTATGACTAATTTCTTTAAAGTTTTCACGAAAATACGGCAAAATTTCAGGAAAGGTGCCCAACTTAAAACGATAAACTGAGCTATTTCCGGTCACACGCCAAGGACGTTTCCAATCGTGAATAATTAGAAATTCACCGGGATAAGTAAAGAAATCATCAATATTGTCTACAATGACCACATCAAGATCTAGAAATAATAAATTGCCTTTTAAACCATATAAATTGGGTTCAAAAGTAGATAGTTTATTCCATCCTCGCTCAGGACTTCCTTCAGGTAATGCTAATGGCGGAATTGGAAAGCATTGAACTTCGGGATTAATACCTTCCGTACGATCAGTCAAACACACCATTTGGAAATCAATTGTGGTATGTCGTTTCACCATGTTATATAGGCGATTGACATACTCAGCACCATACTTGCTGCCCCACTTCATACACAAAACGATATTCTGTTCTGATTCAACTAAATTCGACTGTAAATTTGATTCATTGACCTGCATGCATCAATCTTCCACCTGAGCAATCGCCATATCATACCATTACCCTCGCCAAGTTACTGTATTCGATTGCATATGCTGAACAATTTGTTTCATGAGAATATGCTATGATGCGTTAACAATTCACATTGAGCATGATCATTTTAATTGTTCGATATTTTATTGAGCAATCTTTTTTGAATGAATGCACTGTGAAATTGAATACAACTTTTGCAAGCACATTTTCTATATTAGGTTTTTATGAAAATAGCAGTCGCTGGAACAGGTTACGTTGGCTTATCCAATTCAATGATATTTGCACAACATCATGAAGTTGTTGCAGTAGATATTTTAGAATCTAAGGTTAACTTGCTCAACAATAAAATATCGCCCATTCAAGATGCGGATATTTCATTATTTTTAAAAGAAAAATCATTAAATTTTACAGCTACGACAAATTACCAAGCAGCGTATTGCAATGCAGATTTTGTGATTATTGCAACACCAACGGATTACGACACCAAAACCAATTATTTTAATACGCAAAGTGTCGAAAGCGTAGTTCAGCAAGTCTTAGAGGTCAACCCCAATGCAGTGATGGTGATTAAATCAACTGTCCCTGTCGGCTTCACCAAGAGTTTAAAAGAAAAATTTCACACTGAAAATATTATTTTTTCTCCAGAATTTTTACGGGAAGGAAAGGCATTGCATGACAATTTATACCCTTCCCGCATTATTGTTGGGGAAAAATCTGATCGGGCAAAACTGTTTGCTGACTTATTGATCGAAGGGGCCATCAAAAAAGACAGCCCTGTTTTATTTACCGATTCAACTGAAGCTGAAGCAATTAAGTTATTTGCCAATACCTATCTCGCTATGCGCGTTGCCTATTTCAATGAACTGGATACCTATGCGCAAATTTTTGGCTTAGACACTCATCAAATTATTGATGGTGTTTGTTTAGATCAACGTATTGGTAATCACTATAATAATCCATCATTTGGTTATGGTGGCTATTGCCTACCCAAAGACACCAAACAACTTTTAGCCAACTATAATCACGTTCCAAGTAATTTGATTCAAGCCATTGTTGACTCAAACAGCACGCGTAAAGACTTTATTGCAGACTCGGTGATTGCACGTAACCCCAATAAAGTTGGTATTTATCGCCTAGTGATGAAAAGTGGTTCAGATAATTTTAGAGCGTCCGCAATCCAAGGTGTGATGAAACGCATCAAAGCCAAGGGTATTGAAGTGATTGTCTATGAACCGACTTTACAAGAGGACCAGTTCTTTAAGTCCAAAGTCGTCAATGATTTAGTACAATTTAAACAGCAAAGTGACGTGATTATTGCCAATCGGGTTTCTAATGACTTAAGTGATGTATTAGATAAAGTCTATACACGAGATATTTTCGGAGCAGATGAATGAAAGTCCTCGTCACAGGTGCAGCAGGTTTTATTGGCTTCAATGTTGCAAAAAAACTTTTAGAACGTGGTGATGATGTTGTTGGCTTTGACAATATGAATGATTACTATGACCCCGCATTAAAACAAGCCCGATTAGCGGTTCTCAAAGATACGGCGGCACAAACCCAGCAAATATTCACTTTTATTCATGCCAATCTTGCCGATAAAGCAATCGTTGATCAATGTTTTCAAGATCATCAATTTGATCGGGTGATTCATTTGGCTGCACAAGCTGGTGTCCGTTACTCATTAGAAAATCCATTGAGCTATGTCGAAAGTAATTTAATTGGCTTTACCAATATTATTGAAGCATGCCGTTATGCCAAAACACCACATTTAACTTATGCCAGTACCAGTAGTGTTTATGGTGCAAATACCACCATGCCATTTAGTGAAAAACATGGCGTTAACCATCCTGTACAGTTCTATGCTGCAACGAAACGTGCCAATGAACTCATGGCGCACAGTTATAGCCATCTCTTCAATTTACCAACAACAGGCTTACGCTTTTTTACTGTCTATGGTCCTTGGGGCCGTCCAGACATGGCTTTGTTTAAGTTCACCAAGAACATTATTGAAGACCAACCTATTCCTGTTTTCAATCACGGCAACCATACCCGTGACTTCACTTTTATTTCAGATATTGTGGAAGGTGTGATTCGTTCAAGTGATCAAATTGCGCAACCTGATCCAAATTGGAACAGCAAAAATCCTGATCCATCGACCAGTTATGCGCCTTTCCGTATTTTCAATATCGGCAACAACAATCCAGTAAAATTGATTGAATATATTCATGCTATTGAAAAAGCCTTAGGCAAAGAAGCAATTTTAGAATTACTTCCATTACAACCAGGTGATGTGCCGGATACTTTTGCGGATAGCAGTGCTTTAGAACAGATGGTCGGATACAAACCATCGGTCTCTGTTGAAGATGGTGTTAAACAATTCGTAGATTGGTATCGAGATTTTTATCAAGTTTAATTAAGGCTTTTATTTAGTTTAAAGCTAAATTTTAGCCTTGGAATTTTTTTTCAATTATTACAACAGCCAGATCTAAGCAAAAAAAGGATTCCTCTAGGAATCCTTTTTTTGCATGCAGCCACTTATTTTACATAAGTCAGCCAATGTGCATATTTTGGATCTTTACCTTGAACAGCATCAAAGAATGCTTTCTGAATCTTCTCAGTAATCGGACCACGAGCGCCTGAACCAATTTCACGATCATCATATTCACGGATCGGCGTCACTTCAGCAGCAGTCCCAGTAAAGAATGCTTCATCACCAATATAGAATTCATCACGGGTAATACGACGTTCAACAACTTCAATCCCCATATCTTTCGCAATGGTGATAATCGTTTGACGCGTAATCCCATCCAATGCCCCGCCAGCAATATCTGGTGTATGTAATACACCATCTTTTACTAAGAATACATTTTCACCTGAACCTTGGCATACATACCCTTGAGGGTCCATAAGCATTGCTTCATCATAACCAGAATGTGCCACTTCTTGGTGTGCAAGAATAGACAAAGTATAGTTACCTGAAGCCTTGGCTTTACACATGGTCACGTTAGGGTGATGGTGCGTAAATGATGAGGTTTTAACACGAATACCTTTCGCCATTGCTTCATCGCCAAGGTAAGCACCCCAGCTCCATGCAGCAACTGTCGCATGAATGGTATTATCAGTTGCAGCGATACCTAATTTTTCCGAACCAATGAAAATAATTGGGCGTAAATAGCATGACGCCAATTTATTTTCACGGACAACATCAATTTGAGCTTGTTCAAGAGTTGCTTGATCAAATGGAACTTTCATTTGATAAATTTTTGCAGAATTTAACAAACGTTTTGTATGGTCTTGGAGACGGAAAATCGCAGTACCGTTAGGTGTTTCATAAGCACGGACACCCTCAAAAACACCCATACTATAATGTAATGTATGAGTTAAGACGTGAATTTTAGCTTCACGCCAATCAACCATTTGTCCATCTTGCCAAATAAAACCATCACGATCAGCCAAATTCATGGCGCACACTCCAAATTTTTACACAATTATTCACTTTCCAAAGCGAAACTCGCTGTTGGATCAATTAATCTTTGCCATAACTTGCAAACGACCTCTCGGGTATCGTGCCAATCCGCAGCACTCACTTGCATATTATGATTTGCAAGTGCCAAACGGTGGCTCTCGGCGCGTTCACTGAGATAAGCTTGAATCAATGCGGATACATCGTCGCTGGATAAGCAACCTGCCTTTGCGGCATCTTCAAGGATTCGTACGTTGTCGGAATAATGGGCGAGATCAGGATTCGTCCCACTCCAGGCTAATACGACATACTGTGCCATAAATTCGATGTCAACGATACCTCCTGCATCCTGTTTTAGATGAAAAATTCCATCTTTTTTCTGATCTTTTGAGGAACCCAAATGATCTTTCATCTTCTGACGCATGTTCAGGACTTCTTTGCGAACTGTCTCTTCTTCTCTTGGTAATGTGAGAACCCTACAGCGTAATTCTTCAAATTTTGCTCTTAAGCTTTGCTCACCTGCAATTGAGCGTGCTCGAACAATTGCTTGATGTTCCCACAACCAGGCACTTTTGAGTTGATACTGTTCAAATGCCTTTAAACTGGTGACCAATAAGCCTGCTTCACCAGAAGGGCGTAAACGGGTATCAATTTCATAGACTCGACCATCTAAAGTTTGTGTGGTCATCAGAGACATAAATTTTTGCGCAACACGCATGGCAAATTCAAAGCCACTAATGGCCTTTTGACCATCAGTATCTGCTTGTTCATCCATATAATGAATAAAAACTAGATCGAGGTCTGAACCATAGCCCAGTTCAATGCCCCCTACTTTGCCATAACCAATCACAGCATAGGCCATATGGTCTAATGAACAACGTAGGCCTTCTGCATCGACAGGATAACCATGACGCTTAGCAACTGTCTGATAAGCCAAGTTTAATGTCGCAATCACAGAAACTTCTGCAATATCTGTTAAAGCATCCGAAACTTTCATCAACGGGCTTTCTGCCAGCACATCGCTTGCAGCAACGGTAAGCACATTGGATTTTTTAAATAAGCGCAATACTCGCATTTGATCTTCAACTTGATCGATTTCAATACGCAGTAATTGCTGGCGGAGCGAATCTTCCAAATAATCTCGTCGAGGCAGTTCAAAATCCATGGATAAAAACTCATCCAGAAGAACAGGATAATGAGTCAACTCCTCACAAATCCACGGACTAACTGTCGCCATTTTGACCAAACGTTGCAACGCCCCTTTGCTTTCAATCAACATCACCAAATACACGGTACGGCGCATTACAGATTCGACCAACGGCATCAATCGCATTAAAGCCACTTGCGGACTATTCGACTGTAGGACTGCTTCAACCAAATGCGGCCAAAATTCTTTTAAACGCTGTACAGCTTTAGCAGGCAGTTTCTTGATTGCATGACCATACCAAAACTCATGAATCAGATTTTGTGCATTACGGTCTAAGATCTCATTGAGCTGGCTTTCCAACTGACTAAAACTTTCAATCGGAGAATCAAGTCCTTTTTCTTTAATCAAATGCTCAAATTGGAAAGTCACCTTGCTGCGCTTTTGGTTGAGAAAATCAATAAAAGCAGCCCAATCATCAAAACCCAAGGTATCAATTATTCGCTGACGAAGTTCAGGTTCTGTAGGTAAAGATTGTGTTTGCTGGTCATTCAAGGCTTGAATAGCATGCTCTACACGTCGTAAAAATAGATAAGCCTCTTCAAGATCCTCAACGGATTGATGATCGAGTAATCCCGCCTCACCCAAATGTTTTAGGCTAACAAGGCATTGGCGGTCTTGTAACTCTAATTTTGCTCCGCCATAAATCAGCTGAAAAACCTGCACAATAAATTCAACTTCACGAATACCACCTGCGCCCAGCTTAATATCGTCTGCAATGTTACGCCGAGCCACCTCACGTTCAATCATGGCTTTCATTTCACGCATGGCTTCAAAAGCGGTGTAATCTACATATTTACGAAAAACGAATGGGCGGGTCATATCCAATAAACTATCACCGTCTTGTCCACCTGTGATAATACGCGCCTTAATCCATGCATAACGTTCCCACTCGCGCCCATGCTGACTTAAATATTTTTCTAAAGCCACATGACTTATTGCCAGTGCTGAACCATCCCCCCAAGGACGTAGACGCATATCCACACGAAATACAAAACCATCTGCAGTAATATGATCTAATAAATAGATCAGCTTTTGCCCCCACAAGATGCAAAATTGCTGTACATCAATACACTTACGACCATTGCTTTCTCCTTGCTCATCAAAGGCAAAAATCAGGTCAATATCACTAGATAAGTTCAGCTCTTGTGCCCCAAGCTTGCCCATCCCAATGACGATCAAATCTTGAAGCTTGCCGTTATAACCTATCGGTTCGCCATGTTTTGCCAGCAAAGGAATCCGAGCAAAATCTTTTGCTGCAATGATACAGGCATCTGCAAAATCAGACAGTTCTCGTGTCAACTTCACCACATTGGTCAGTTGGTTAGCATCTTGCCAAATCCAACGAAACATTAAGCGTGCACGAAGAATACGTAAGACTTTCATCCACGTATTTTCATCTTGAATATTGACTAAATGATCGTAAACGAGTTGTTGAATTTGTGCTGTACTGAGCGATTGTTGAAATTGATCAATTGCATAATCATGTTCTAAAGTGGCTTGATGTAGACTTAATACTTGTTCTGCATACTGACTTGCATGTAATGTTTTTTGCAATTGCTCAATGTTCATTGAAAAGCCTGTACTTATGTTTTATCAGCTTATTTATAGCAGTTTGCTTTACAATTAGGGAGGTTTTTGTACTTTTCTTAAAAAACAAAGCTCAAAAAACCACCACTCACAATCAATCTAAATTATTCAAATATAAAATTATGAAATTTTTATTTTATCTTGCTTGATTTCAGGACAAACCAAAGCTTGATGGGTATTTTTTGCAGCAGGTAAAGCAACAATAAAAGTCGTTCCCTCACCTGTTTTAGAGCTTACTGAGATTTTTCCATGATTGAGATCCACAAACCGTTTACATAGAACCAGCCCTAATCCTGTTCCTCGCTCCCCAATCGTACCTTTTATACTGGCTTTGATCTGTGGTTCAAACAGCTGCTCAATTTGCGACTGAGTCATTCCCAAACCAGTATCATGAATAATAATTTCTATATCTTTTCCTACTGGGTGCGCAACAATGGAAACTTTTCCAGAACCATCAGTACGGGTAAACTTCAAGGCATTCGAAACCAAATTCTGAATCACCGAGGTCACCATATTCATATCTGCAAAAACACTTAAATCTTCAGCAACATTTTCAATCAGTTGTATATTTTTATTCACTGCCAAAGGCTTAAGCACATCGTAAACAATCTTTGTGGTCTGTTTTAATTTAAAATTAATTGGGTGATAAACAAAGCGCCCACCTTCTGCCATCGCCCAATTGAGTAAGTTTTCAAGTAAGGAATAGGTCGATTGCAAGGTATCGTGCAAATAATCTGCAATATCCTGTACACCTTCTTCACTCAAAGTTTCACGCTCGTTTGCTAAGACATCTGAGAAGCCAATCAATCCATGAAAAGGCGCACGTAAATCATGAGCAATAACTTGGAAAAACTTAGTTTTACTAAAATTTAAAGCGCGTTCTTGTTCATATAACTCATAGTAATCTTGGGATTCAGATTTACGCTCTAAGATCGTCACCAAACCTAAGCTAAGTTCTTCTAATAAAGCCTGTTGCTTGCTTGTAAATGTTGTTTTTTTATTATCATAGAAATAAACATGTGCAATAGAGTCGTTATCTTCTAACTTAAAATCGTAGCACAATAAACGTTGGTGTTTTATCCCAATTTCAACCATATATTGTGAGAATTTTTCATAATTTTTATGCATTTCTGAAACGATGCACTGATTGCCAAAATATGGTGATAAGCTCAATTTACAAGCAATAGATGCTGCTTTAAAATCACTACTTTCATCGGCAACCCAAATATAAGGTTCATTATGAAAAGTAAAAAAAGCATTTTCTACATTGAGAACAGCACGAGCTACACGTAAATAACGTTCAATTTTATTGTCTGTGGTATAAACACCTAAAATCAACGATAGTTGACAAGCACTAAGCTGTTCAGTCTGATGAGCTTCTAAGAATTCTAATTTCATGTTTACCTCATTTGCACTTTCAGTTAACACGCTAGTTATTTAAATCGCCAACGTTTAAATATCAACTTCTTCCAAACACATACAAACTTGAAAACATCGCTTTAGAGAAACACTTACAAATGTTCACATAAAACAATATAACAGCAATACAATCAAATAAAAACAATGGGATGAAATTTTCGATAAATTTCACATTTTATTTAACATGCACAATCAGTTACTGCTTTATATATTTTTATGATTTAAATAGAAAAAACCAAGCTTTTGATAAAAACCTCTAATTTAAATCATCGCAATCAAACCATAAAGTATTTATCAAGCTATTGGCATGTATAAGTGACAGAGAGGTTGCAAAGATCAAAGACAAAATAGCGAAATTCAGCAACAACTTTACTAAAGTTATCTCTCAAATGATTGAGGAAATGAGTTATTTTAATCCCTTAAAAAAGCATTTCGAAAAAATAGATCATCCCATACAAGACGATAAAAATGATGGATAGCAGGCTCATATTTAAAATGAATTTGAGTATTTTATAAGTTTTGAAATGCTTTTCACGAAATTGTATTGAATACTGTCTAAATGGTGCAAAAAATTTAAAAATAGCACTATACACCCCTCTTTTATCTTCAGGTGTATTTGGAACAACAGTACCTTTAACAAGAATACGATAAGCGCTGTTAAAAATTCGTCCAAATATGTTCATTGGACGATCAACATCACACATCAGAATCAATCGCGCTGAATTCGCTGTATTATATGCAAAATGTGGATATGTTTCATCAAAGACAAAGTCTTTACCATTGAACCAAGTACTAGTTTGTCCATCAATATTAATTTGACAAGTTTCAGAGTTAGGCGTCACCAAACCGAGATGATACCTAAAGCTACTAGCAATCGGATCAGCGTGTAAGCTCAGTTCAGAACCCGCCGGTAACAGTGAAAATATGGCACCTCGAATAGCAGGAACTTGATTAAGTAACTCCAATGTCTTAGGACATAATCTTTGCGCAGAAACATGCGTTGTTCCGTACCATTTTAAGTAAAATTTACTCCAACCACGTTTGTAAAAAGTGCGAAAACCAACATCATAATAACCGTCTGCTCCAGGTGTCTTGATCACTTCAAATATACCCGATGACTCTAATGCTATTGCTTCATCTCTAATAATTATCCAATTGGCTCTAAGTACTTCAATATTTTCTAAAAAGTCAGCATCTAATATTGGCTTTTTTGCAAAGCTGCGTGTCGTCATATACAGAACACAATTAAATGGTGCAAATATAGGCCAACTTTTTCTTAAATATTGTGAGAGTGAGTCATAACGTACATTTCCTCGCCAACGGTATACATAAGTCATGGCTGCTATCGAATACACGATTAAACCAATGATGATCATAATACTTAGATTCATTATAATTTTACTCCGATTATGATTTCTGAATCCCCATGATGTGTCCTTGATTTTCCTTAAATAAAGCCAATCTTCTTTGCTGAACAACCTGCATAAAGATCATTTAGATATTTTTTGAAATAGCGAGAAAAAATAAAATAGTTTCAAATTATTTAAAATACTTTTAACTATAATTAATTAATTTTCTTATAGGCAAGAAATATGTACACCTTTGGTTAAGTTTTAAATGATTGAAATTAAAAATTTTAACTGTTGTTGTTAAGTGATCAGGCGCTATTTCTCGCATACTGATACTTGTTATAAAAATGCGTCATTAAAGAGGGCGCGATGGAACACTAGAAATTACGTAATTTTAATTAAACATCGAAACCATCATTTAAATGCCAATCTATTAATTGGTCCATACTGATCAAAATCAGTTTTTTTCTTTTTAAAGCACTCATGTTCTTATTTGGTTTCTTAAGTTCTGATAGCACCAATTTCAAACAATAAAAAAAGCCCTCAAGTCTAAATATGCTTGAAGGCTTTTCATAATATATGGTCCGAGGGTCGGACTCGAACCGACACGTCATCGCTGACAGTGGATTTTGAGTTCCGTAATTTGTATAAACACATCGGTACATGCTACAGCAATTAAAATCATAATTTTTAATATAAATGCATAATCACCATGGGGAATTCAATATAGTAAACTCGATAAAATAGTATAGCGATAAGACTAACAAGCTTGGATTACTTATCATTTTCCATAAGAATTTTTATATCATCAGGTATTGATGCATCTGGTATTTCATTATTCTTTATTTGCTGTAAATAATTTTTAGCAATTTCTTCATTATTATTTGCTGCAAGTGTTAGCCACTTTTCTGCTTTTACTAAATCTTGAGTTACGCCATTAGTTCCCAAAAAATAAGCTGTACCTAAATTAAGTTGAGCAAGTGAATACCCCTTAGATGCAGCTAACTCTGACCAATAAATGAATTTCTCCCCATTTTTTGGTACACCATCACCAAATGCATATAACCCTGCCAATTCATTTTGAGCAATTACGTCGCCACTTTTAGCAGAAATTTCTAAAAATTTTAGATAATTTTCTTTATCACCAGCTTCAGAATATTTTTTTGCTTTTTGATATGAATCTTGTTCAGTCGATGCAATCTTTTCTGAGTCATGAATTTTGTTCAGTGATGTACCATTACTACAACCACTTACCATCAATAAAATAAAAAAGATAGAATAGGAATATTTCATTTACTAACTCTCAAAAATTAAAAACTTGATGGTACATAATAAAAACTGAGTCTTTCTTCAAAAACTCAGATACTATTCAAGTCAATGATTTTAAAACTGAATTTCGAATGTAAAAAACATCATCCTATATCATCAATTAATTAAGCTAATTTCTTAAATATATACCCAGAACACACACAAAAAAAAATATAAATTATAAGCTTAAAAAATCATCAACAGACTCCTAATTTTATAATTTATTTTTGCTTAAGTACTCTCAAATTATTAATTGCATCGACATGTCCCCTTTCAGCTGCTTTACCATACCAATATATTGCTTGTAATTTATTTTTTTGAACATATATCCCTTTTTCAAAAAAAACACCTAAATTATATTCAGCTTCAGAACTACCTAGCTCAGCAGCCTTTATAGAATAATCAAATGCTTCTTTAAACTTTTCTTGATCAATATACATTTTAGACAAGCCTTCATATGCACGTAATTGATTATCCTTCATACCAGCTAGATACCATTTTTCGGCTTTTTCATAATCTGGCAATGTATCCTGACCATTACTCCGATATAATTCCGCTAAATTTAGTTTAGCCTCTTTATTACCTAACTGATCTGCTTTTAAATAATATTCTTCTGCTTTATTTAAATCTTTATTTTTCCCCAATCCTAGGAGGTAAATCGTTCCTAACGAATTCAATGCTTCATTATTTTGGGATTTTGCAGCTTTTTCTAACCAATAATAGGCTTTATCATAATTCGGAACGATTTTTTCTGAACCATTAAGATATATCCATCCCAATAAGTTCTCTTTTTCATCCAATGTTAATCCTTTTATATTAACGATTTCACATTGTTTACTTAGATCACCTGCTTGTTTACATTCTTCCTCAAGTGTAAGGTGATTATCTTGCTTATTTAAGTTGGTGCAAGAAGCTAAACTTCCAAGCATCAAAAACACTAAAATATTTTTCATATTATTTACCTACAATAATTTACTGCCGTACAAATTGATCCTGTCGCACCAGCTCCCGCTCCAATAATCACATTACCAGAATATGTTTGAGAGCCATCTGTATTTTGACAAGCTTGCACCCCCCCTCCAATGATAGCAGCGCCTTTAGCACTACCACAAACAGATCCTCCAGTAGAAAAACCACGTGAAGTATCAGTATTAGTATAACTTTGCCCTCCACTTCCGTAAGCACTTGCCTCCGCTCCTGCACTACCACATACATTTAGGGCAACACATTGCATAACTTTCCCATATTTATCTCTAGTATGACCACCTCCAACACCTACAGATCCTCCCGCTATTGCAGTAAGACCTAAATTAACATTTGTCATTGTTGTATATGGTACATGGGTAGCTGCTTTTACAGGGGCTGGTGGAGTCATTACTTGATTACGATATTCAGGATCATTTTGCATTTTCCAATTATGTTCAGAGACTTTAGAACGTCCATATTCCATCAAACCAAGAGGAAAAGCATTAGACCAATCTAGTCCCATTGGATCCACCCACTGATTTGGATCATTCACATAAACAGTGCTATTCATGCCTCCATTCAACCCAATTGGATCTTTACTCACATACCTTGCACTATACGGTTCGTAATAACGATAACGGTTATAGTGTAAGCCTGTTTCTTTATCGTAATATTGCCCCTGAAAACGGATATTACTTTGTTCCAATGGATTGTCTTGGTTTACTGTATTAATTTCTAAAGCTAAACCCCATGTATCTTGTTTGATTTCCCAAACACACTCGCCTAACTCATTACTTAAAGTTTGTGGAGTACCGACTTGGTCACAGTGATAAAAGGCAACACGTTCTAATTCAGCTTTGTTCTTTCTGGTTTCAGTTTTCCATACTGGATCTTTATAAATCGAATAAGGTACGTTTTGGAATTGACGATAATCAGGTGTTTCTATCAGCTGAATAAAGCCTGTATAACCAGTCTGTAATAACGGTACGAAGCTATCTGGCTCATAAACATAATGCTTGGTATAATCAGTTTGCACTTTTGATGATTTCACTGATTCCCAAACCATCTGATCACCATCCCAACCAAATAAGGTTAGGCTGTGGTCTGTTTGGTTATTCTTAAATAATCGTCTGCCAAAAACATCATAACCATAATCAGTAATTTGACCATTGTTGTCACTTTGTATCAGACGATTTAAGTTATCCCAAGTGAGTTTTAAGGTCTGACCGGCTTGAGTGGTTTCAATCACATTGCCCTGTGCATCATATTTATAATGTTTGCCTTGATACTGGCTAATCAAGTTATTTTTTACTTGCGCAGCTTGAGTGGCAATCGGATCAATTAAGTTCCCCGCAGGATCAAAACTAAAGCTTTCAGTCTTATATGGGTTTTGGCTTTTGATTAAACGCCCGATTGGATCATATTGGTAATTTAACTTTCCTAGACGACTATCATCGACTTGAGTCAGCAAATAGTTGTTATCATAGTGATAATGACGTTCTGCTTGAAATTGTACCCTGTCCGTTGTTTCTTGTTCTGGGCGAATGATTTGTGAGCTGAGTAAGCCCACATCATTATAATTCTTGGTTTGCACTAAACCATTGGCCAGCAATCGTGTGGTTTCACGATGTAAATCATCACGTTGGAATGCCACCATATCTTGTTTGTTAAAAGCAATACCATAAATATGCCCCGATCCATAACTTAGATTGGCTTGTACTTGTCCATCAGGACGAATGGTTTGAGTCAAATTCCCCAATTCATCGTACTCATAACGTAATACTGCTGTGA